>JAQGNM010000530.1 GCA_028291845.1 Massilia sp.
ATTCGAAGGGCCTGGCCACCTCGGTGGGCGACGAAGGCGGTTTTGCGCCGAACGTGTCCAGCCATGAAGAAGCCATCAAGCTGATCATGCAAGCCATCGAAGAAGCCGGCTACGAGCCGGGCACGCAAATCGCGCTGGGCCTCGACTGCGCCGCCAGCGAATTTTACAAGGATGGCAAGTACGTGCTGGCCGGTGAAGGCGGCCTGTCGCTGTCGGCCACCGATTTCACCAACCTGCTGGCGACCTGGTGCGACAAGTACCCGATCATCTCGATCGAGGACGCCATGGCCGAAGGCGACTGGGACGGCTGGAAAATTCTCACCGACACCCTGGGCAAGCGGGTGCAACTGGTCGGCGACGATTTGTACGTCACCAACACCAAGATTTTCAAGGAAGGCATCTCGAAGGGCATCGCCAATTCGATCCTGATTAAAATCAACCAGATCGGCACCCTGACCGAAACCTTCGCCGCCATCGAAATGGCCAAGCGCGCCGGCTACACCGCGGTCATCTCGCACCGTTCGGGCGAAACCGAAGATTCGACCATCGCCGATATCGCGGTGGGCATGAACGCCTTGCAAATCAAGACGGGTTCGATGTCGCGTTCGGACCGCATGGCCAAGTACAATCAGTTGCTGCGCATCGAAGAAGACCTGGGCGACATCGCCAGTTACCCGGGCCGCGACGCGTTCTACAACCTGAAGTAAAAGTAAAAGTAAAGACCGCAAACGGCCAGCGATGCTGGCCGTTTGCTGCAGATGTTTAACGATGTCGGTTCTAACATGCGCCTTATCACGCTCGTCCTTGTCGCGCTCCTCGTGCTGATCCAATACCCGCTATGGCTGGGCAAGAAAGCCGGCTGGCTGCGCGTGTCCGACCTGGAAACCCAGGTCGCCGCCAGTCACAAAAAAACCGACGAACTGCGTGCGCGCAATGCCAAGCTGGAGTCGGAAGTGCGCGACCTCAAGGAAGGCACCGGCGCGGTGGAAGAACGCGCGCGCTACGAACTGAACATGATCAAGGGCAACGAGATTTTCGTGCAAGTGCTCGACGAAAACGGCCAACCGACGGTATCGAAGACGGCCTTGCCGCCGCCGCCGCCCGAAAAAAAATCGGCCAAGCCGGCGCATTGAGCGATCAGTCGATCAAGGCTTTGATCAGTTTCTTCCCGCCTGGCAGCGTTGCTTCCTGGCGCACCATCAGCTGCGTCCCCTTGGCAAACCAGAATGTCGACAGCGGCATGTCCGGCCGGTTGTAATCGGTCGTCACCACCCAGCAATCGACCGGTCCAGCCGGCCCGGCGATCGTCGCCGAACCGCTGACCTTGAACAGGTAGCGCTGCGGCGGCGTGGCGCCGCCCGGATGATAGAAATTGATGCTGGCTTCGTAGCCGGCCGCCAGCGGCAGGGTCTGCAGGGTCTCGATGTCGGTTTCGAAATTGAAAGTTGGCTCGGGCGAGGGGACCTGCAATGCTTTTTGCGTGTTGTCCGCCAGGTCCGGCATGCCGGTGATCTTGTCCGACGCGAACAGGAATCCTTCCACCGTCTTTTGGCCATCGCGCTCGGAAACGCGCTGGTGGCTGCGCGGACGCAATGTGTCCTTGTCGAACCAGGAATCAATCAGGCGCGTCAATGCCGGAGCGGACGCGTCCCAGCGCTGCGTGATGCGCACGGCGCCTTGCTCGAAGCGCACCGTGCGTGTCCAGATGTCGGCCGGCACACTGCTCTCGCCCGACTGCATGAAGCGCAGGTAATGGTGGGTCGATTCTTTCAACAGGTCGAAACGGGGCAGGGGTTTGCCGGCGTCGACAGCGGTCGGCGCGGCGGTGGCGAGGCTTGACGCCAGTCCCAGAGCCGCCAGCATGGCAACGCAAAGCGTGCGAGAAAATAAAGACATGAGAATTTCCACAGATCAAAATGCCAGTGTATTGCGCATAAGGGGCGGCCGACCGACATATGTATCAAAAAAACATGCTCAACACGCTGGTGCGAGCATGCTCATACAGTTTGAAGATATCTGCTTCGCATAGCACAAGTGTGCTACATTGAAGTCTCGACAGGAGATCGCCATGTCCGCCACCACCACTATCCGCTTGCCCGATGAACTGAAAAGCCGCATTGCCAGTGCGGCCGAGCGCGCAGGCAAGACCACCCACAGTTTTATTATCGAAGCCATCACCGAGAAGGCCGAGCTGGAAGAGCAGCGCGCCGGTTTCGAGGCGGAGGCCGACGCCCGTTTCAGCAAGATTGTCGAAACCGGTAAAACGGTTGCGTGGAAGGACGTGCGCACCTATCTGCAGCAGCGAGTGAATGGCGCTTCGCCGCCGCGACCGGTAGTCAAGAGCAAGCAGGCTTGAGGTGGCGCAGGTAGAACTGGCGCCCGAAGTACTCGATGATTTTGACAGAATCTTCGAGCATTTCGAGAAATATCAAGATGTTAACGCGGCCGCACGCATCGAAGAAATCATGCAGGCGATTGATGTGCTGGCCGTTAATCCCTTGATCGGGCGGCCTGCCGCCGGCGGCAAGCGCGAACTCGTCATCGGCCGCAAGCCACGCGGATTTCTCGCGCTGTATCAATTCATCGACGTGATCGACACCGTGTTCGTGCTGGCGGTCCGAAGCCAGCGCGAGGCCGGCTACGAGCGTTAGGCGGCGTTCTGAGGCACGGCGATAGTGGCCAGCAGAGCACGCACGGCCTCGGGCACCGGCACCGAACGGTTGCTGTCGCGATCAACGTACACGTGCACAAAATGGCCGGCCGCAGCAGGCTTTTGTTCGTCATTGCGAAACAGCGCCAGTTCGTAGCGCACGCTCGAGTTGCCGATCTTGGACACCCTGATGCCGGCATGCACGATGTCGGGAAAACTGATCGAACTGAAATACGAGCAGGCGTTCTCGACCACCAGGCCCACCACGCGGTCGGCATGAATGTTCAATACACCGCGCGAAATCAAAAACTGGTTCACCGCGGTGTCGAAGTAGGAATAATAGACAACGTTGTTGACGTGCTGGTAGGCGTCGTTGTCCATCCAGCGGGTCGGAACGGCGAGGAAGTGGGGAAAATCGGCTCTGGCGGCGTCGCGCATGGAAAGTCTTCGGTGGGATAAAAAAACGGCGCGCTCAAGGTCGCGCCGCGCCTCTGGTCACAGCATCACATCAATGCTTCGCTTCGCTGGCCGGCATCAACACTTGCGCCGCCGCATCCGCGACAAACAACTGTGCGCAATCGACCTTGTCGAACTCGTAGTGCTTGCCGCAGAAATCGCAGTCGATGCTCAAGGTATCGAGCTCGGCGAGCGCATCGTCGACTTCCGCCTGGCCCAGCATCTTGAGCATGTTGCCGACTTTGTCGCGCGTGCAGCTGCAGTGGAACTGCGGGTGGGCCGGGTCGAACACACGGATGGTTTCTTCCCAGAACAGGCGGTTCATCAGCGTCTGGATATCGGTGGCCAGCAATTCTTCCTGTTTCAGGGTCGACGCCAGGGTGACGGCGCGGTTCCAGGTTTCCAGGTCGTCTTCCTCGCTGGCCTGTTTCACTTGATCATCCTTGCCACTGTGGCGTGGCAGCTTTTGCAGCAACAGGCCGCGCGAGACGCTGTCGTTGGCGCCCAGCCACAGGCGGGTGTCGAGCTGTTCCGAGCGCAGCATGTAGTTTTCAATGACGGTGGCCATGTCTTCGCCATCGAGCGGCACGATGCCCTGGTACGGTTGCTGGCCGGGCATCTTGTCGGCCGGATCGAGGGTGATCACGAAGCGGCCCTTGCCGGACTGATTCAGCAGGTCGGTCAGGGTGGCATCAATCGCCACCTCGGCGTCTTCGGCCAGCTTGGCCGTGGCGCGCAGGCGCAGTTCCGAATCGCATTCGACCACCAGCAGGCGCACCGGGCCGTCGCCGTGAATCTGCATCACGACCGCACCGTTGAACTTGAGGTTGGCCGACAGCAGGGCGCCGGCGGCGACCATTTCGCCCAGCAGCGCGCGCACTGCCTTGGGATACTCGTGGCGG
>JAQGNM010000589.1 GCA_028291845.1 Massilia sp.
CAACGCCACCGTGTTCTGGGGCTTGATCGGCATGCTGGTGTGCGTGCTCATCGCCGCCCAGTTGGCCTCGCCTGCCCTCAACTTCGACAACCCCAGGCTCAGATACGGCCGCCTGAGCCCGCTGCACACCAACGCCGTCATCTTTGCCTTCGGCGTGTGCGGCCTGTTCGCCACCTCCTACTACACGGTGCAACGCACCTGCCAGGTGCGCCTGTTCTCCGACCGCCTTGCCGCGTTCACCTTCTGGGGCTGGCAGGCGGTGCTGGTGTCGGCCGTCATCAGCCTGCCCATGGGTTTTACGCGCGGTAAGGAATATGCGGAGCTGGAGTGGCCGATCAGCATCCTGATCGCCGTGGTCTGGGTGGTGTACGCCGTGGTCTTCTTCGGTACCATCGTCAAGCGCAAGGTGCGCCACATCTACGTGGCCAACTGGTTTTTCGGCGCCTATATCATCGCCGTCGCCCTGCTGCATATCGTCAATGGCGCCAGCATGCCGGCCTCCTTGACGAAATCGTACTCGGCCTACGCCGGCGTGCAGGACGCCATGATCCAGTGGTGGTACGGCCATAACGCGGTCGGCTTCATCCTCACCGCCGGCTACCTGGGCATGGTCTACTACTTCATTCCAAAACAGGCCGAGCGCCCGGTGTATTCCTACCGGCTGTCGATCGTGCATTTCTGGGCCCTGATCTTCACCTACATGTGGGCCGGTCCGCACCACCTGCACTACACCGCGCTGCCCGACTGGACCCAGTCGATCGGCATGGTGTTTTCCCTGATCCTGCTGGCGCCCTCCTGGGGCGGTATGATCAATGGCGTCATGACCCTGTCGGGCGCCTGGCACAAGCTGCGCTCCGACCCCATCCTCAAGGTCCTGATCGTCTCGCTGTCGTTCTACGGCATGGCCACCTTCGAAGGCCCGATGCTGTCGATCAAGACCATCAATGCGCTGTCCCACTACACCGACTGGGGCATCGCCCACGTCCACGCGGGCGCGCTGGGCTGGGTGGGCTTCATCACCATGGGCTCGATCTACTACTTGCTGCCGCGGCTGGCCGGACGCACGGCGATGTGGAGCACCCGCCTGATCGATCTGCACTTCTGGGTCGCCACCATCGGCATCGTCCTGTATATCGCCGCCATGTGGATCGCCGGCGTCATGCAGGGCATGATGTGGCGCGCGGTCAATCCGGACGGCACCCTGACCTATACCTTCGTCGAAGGCGTCAAGGCGACCTTTCCGTACTATGTGATCCGCTTCGGCGGTGGCCTGCTCTACCTGTCGGGCATGATCATCATGGCCTTCAACGCCTGGCAGACCTTGCGCGGCACCCGCGCCGTCGATCCCCGCATTCCCGGACTGAAGCCCGATCCTGAGGCAGGCGCCAATCCTGCCAACCCCGTCAACCCCGCCAACGCCGGAGGCCCACGTGAAATTTTCGCATGATCGGATCGAGAGGAATCCCTGGCTGCTGATCGGCCTGGTGCTGCTGGTGATTTCCATCGGCGGCCTGGTGGAGATCGTGCCGCTGTTTTTCCAGAGATCGACCACCGAACCGGTGGCGGGGCTGCAGCCGTATTCGCCGCTGCGCCTGATGGGCCGCGACGTCTACATCCGCGAAGGCTGCTACGGCTGCCACTCGCAGATGATCCGGCCGTTCCGCGCCGAGACGGAGCGCTATGGCCACTACTCGGTGGCGGGCGAATTCGTCTACGACCGTCCGTTCCAGTGGGGCTCGAAGCGCACCGGTCCCGACCTGGCCAGGGTGGGCGGGCGCTACAGCGACGAATGGCACCGCACGCATTTGAGCAATCCGCGCGACCTGGTGCCCGAATCGAACATGCCCGGCTACCCCTGGCTGGCCACGCGCCGCCTCGATGGCGCCGAAGTGACGGCGCGCATGAAGGCGCTGCAGCGCCTGTCGGTGCCCTACACGGCGCAAGATATCGCCCAGGCGAGCGCTGCGGTGGCCGGCAAGAGTGAAGAGGATGCCCTGGTCGCCTACCTGCAGGGACTGGGCACCCTGATCAAGACACGCAACTGAGAGGAGAGCGCCATGCACACCCTGTTCGAGCACGCCAGCAGCATCATGACGGTGACGAGCTTCCTGACTTTCATCGGCATCCTGGCCTGGACCTTCCTGCTGCGCCGCGCTGCCGATTTCGATGCGGCCGCCTGCCTGCCCTTTGCCGATGGGGAGAACGGCGATGTCTGACTTCAGCGCCGGCTTCTGGGACTGGTACATCGCCGTCCTTTGCGTGCTGGCGGTCGCCGGCTGCGCCTTGCTGCTCTGGTCGCAGTCGAGCGTGACGGTCAAGCTGGACCCGCAAGGAAAGGCGCAGGCCACCAC
The DNA here is from genome assembly GCA_028291845.1 of Massilia sp. GTDB lineage: Bacteria > Pseudomonadota > Gammaproteobacteria > Burkholderiales > Burkholderiaceae_D > JAFCUW01. Next base: position 2,352 of record JAQGNM010000589.1, read on the forward strand.
GGGCCACGTGTGGGACGAGGATCTCACGGAACTGAACACGCCGATGCCGCGCTGGTGGATGTGGCTGTTCTATATCACCATCGTGTTTGCCATCGTCTACCTGGTGCTGTATCCGGGCCTGGGCAGCTACGGCGGCCGTTTCGGCTGGCGCTCGGCCGGCGCCTACGAACAGGAAGTGAAACAGGCAAAACTCGACTACGGTCCGGTGTTCGCCGCTTACGCCGGCAAGCCCATCGAGGCGGTGGCTGCCGATCCCCTGGCCCGCCTGGTGGGCGAGCGCCTGTTCCTCAACACCTGCGCCCAGTGCCACGCGGCCGATGCGCGCGGCAACAAGGGCTTTCCCGACCTGACCGACGTCGACTGGCTGCACGGCGGCGCGCCGGCCAGAATAGAGGAGACCATCCTGCATGGCCGCCACGGCCAGATGCCGCCGATGGGCGCCGCCGTTGGCTCCGACCGCGACGTGGAAAACCTGGCCCATTACGTGCGCAGCCTGTCGGACCTGCCGACCGATCCCGTGAAAGCGGCCCTGGGCAAGCCGAAATTTGCCGCTTGCGCGGCCTGCCACGGCGCCGACGGCCATGGCAACCAGGCCATCGGCGCGCCCAAGCTCAGCGACCAGGTCTGGCTGTACGGCGCCGACATCGCCACCATCATGGAAACCATCAACAAGGGCCGCAACAACAGCATGCCGGCGTTCAGCGACATTCTCGGCCCTGAAAAGGTGCACGTGCTGGCGGCCTACGTGTACGGGCTGTCGCATCCGGCTAACAGCAACGCCGTCAGCAACGCCGCCAGCAACGCCGTCGCCGCGGCGCCGTCCGGGAGCCGCTGATGCAACCGCTGGCAGCGCAGCCGCAGGAAACGGTGATCCGCATGTACGCGCCGCGCGCCGCCATTTATCAGCGCGACGTCAAGGGCCGCTACGCCACTCTGCGCTGGCTGTGCGTGTGGCTCACCCAGCTATCGTTCTACGGTGTGCCCTGGCTGCGCTGGCACGGCCGCCAGGCGGTGCTGTTCGATCTGGCCGAACGCAAATTCTATTTGTTCGGCCTGGTGCTGTGGCCACAGGATTTCATTTTTCTGGCGGCTCTGTTGATCATCTGCGCGATGGGCTTGTTTCTCGTCACCGCGGTGGCGGGGCGGGTGTGGTGCGGCTACGCCTGTCCCCAGACCGTCTACAGCGAGATGTTCGGGTGGCTGGAGCGGCGCATCGAAGGGCCGCGCAGCACCCGCATGCGGCGCGACCGCCAGCCGCTGGGCGTGGCAACCATCGCGCGCAAGCTGGTCAAGCATGGCGCCTGGCTGCTGCTGGCCGGCTGGACCGGGATCAGCTTTGTCGGCTACTTCACCCCGATCGACGCACTGCTGGCGGGGCTGGCCAGTTTCACGCCGGGACCGTGGCAGACTTTCTGGGTGCTGTTCTACACGCTCGCCACCTATGGCAACGCGGGCTGGCTGCGCGAGCAGGTCTGCAAGTACATGTGTCCTTATGCGCGCTTCCAGAGCGCCATGTTCGACCGCGATTCCCTGATTGTCAGCTACGACGCCCGCCGCGGCGAGCCGCGCGGCGCCCTCGGCAAGGCGGCAAATACGGGCGACTGCATCGATTGCAGCCTGTGCGTGCAGGTCTGCCCGGTCGGTATCGACATCCGCGCCGGCCTGCAATACGAGTGCATCGGCTGCGCCGCCTGCGCCGATGCCTGCAACGGCGTGATGGACAAGGTGGCGCGACCGCGCGGCCTGGTGCGTTATGCCACCGAGCGGGGCCTGGCCGAGGGCTGGAGCGCGCGCCGCATGGCCGCGCGCGTGCTGCGGCCCCGGGTGCTGATCTACAGCGCCGTGCTGACGGCCTTGACACTGGCGCTGGGGCTGTCGCTGGCCTGGCGTACGCCCTTGAAACTGGACGTGGTGCGCGACCGCGGCGCCATGGGCCGCCTGGTGGGCGACGGCCTGGTGGAAAATGTCTACCGCCTGCAGATCATGAATACGGCCGAGCATGCGCACGCCTTCGGGCTGTCCGTGCAGGGGCTGGCCGGCGCCACCGTCGATGGCGGCGGCGAGCTGCTGGTGGCAGGGGCAAGCGCCCGCACGGTGGCGGTGCGGGTGCGTGCGCCGCGCGCCAGCGGCGCGCCCGGCTCCCATCCGATCCGCCTGCAGCTCATGGCGCGCGACGACGCCAGCGTGCAGGTGTCCGAGCGCGCCGTGTTCTTCATCCCCCATTGAACCGACCTGGAGAGTGCATGCCGACCCTTGCTCACCCCGCTGTATCCGACAGTGCCCCCTGGTACCGTCACCGCTGGCCCTGGCTGCTGATGGTGGGGCCCGCCTGGGTGCTGGCCGCCGGTGCCGCAACCGGCTATCTTGCTTACAGCCGCCCCGACGCCATGGTGGTGGATGATTACTACCGTCAGGGCAAGGCCATCAACCAGGACTTGCGGCGCGACCGCGCGGCGGCCTCGCGCGCGATTGCCGTCGACCTGGTGTACCAGGCTGGAACACAGCGGTTGTCGGCGACGGTGACTGCCGGCGGCCGGCCCTTGCCGGGCCTGGTTCATCTGCGGTTGGTGCATCCGACCCAGCCCGAAAAGGACCTGCGCCTGGACCTGCTTGCCGGCGCGGACGGCAGCATTACGGTGCCGCTGGCTGCGCCGGAGGCAACCCGCTGGGGCGTGCAAGTTGAAGGCGGACCGGGCGACTGGCGCCTGGCCGGGACTTGGGTGAAGCCGGCGACGGCACCGCAGCTGCAGTTGCGGGCGCAGTGAGGCGCAGCCGCCTCAGCTGAGCGGACTGCAGGTGGTGGTGCCTGCGGCCATTGCCTTCAGGCGGACAGGATCGAGCAGCATGATGCCCCTTTTTTCCACGCTGAGCAGGCCCAGTTTCTTGAAACGGGCCAGCAGGCGGCTGATGCTCTCGATGGTCAAGCCGAGGTAGTTGCCGATGTCTTCGCGCGACATGCGTAACTGGAACTGGGTAGCCGAGTAGCCGCGCGCCGAGTAGCGCGCGGCGAGGTTGACGAGGAACACGGCAAAGCGCTGCTCCGCACGCATATTGCCCAACAAGAGCATGACATTTTGCTCGCGGGTGATTTCCTGACTCATGATGCGGTGGAAATGGCGCAGCAGGTTCGGCACCTGCGCGAACAGGCCCTCGAGAGCGGAAAACGGAATTTCGCACACTTCGCAATCATCGAGCGCCACCGCATCGCACAAGTAGCGCTCGCCGCTGATGGCTTCCATGCCCAGCAGTTCGCCGGCCATCTGGAAGCCCGTGATCTGCTCGTCGCCGGCGGCGTTGACGTGGAAGGTCTTGAAGTGGCCGAATCGGATGGCGTACAAATTGCGGAACGGTTGTCCCATCTGGTAGAGCCGCTCGTCGCGCGCCACCCGGCGACGCCGGCCGATGACCTTGTCGAGGCGCAGCATGTCGTCTTCATCCAGGCCCATGGGCAGGCACAGCTGCTGCATGCTGCAGCCCGCACAGCCCGCCTTGATGGCGTGGATGGTGACGGCGGGGTGGGTGCCGGGGCTGCTCGGTGCGGGAGCGTTTTGCATGATGGCTGGACTCGGAACATGGCACTGGGCCGGTTGTTTATTATAGGAGCGCGCCGGCGTTCGTAGCGGGCTTTTGCGGCCGGAGTGCGAATTAATATGCGTCCTCACCGTATCGGCCTTGTGCCTCCTGATCAGGTGCCGTGAGCGGATCGGCGGACGGCCCCATGCGGGCGCAATCGCGGCCGGCCCGCTTGGCCGCATACATGGCTTCATCGGCTCGGCGCAGCAACGCTTGCGCCGTATCGCCGTCGCGGGGAAACAGGGACACGCCCACGCTGGCGGACAGGCGCACGGTGCGCTGCGCCAGCATCAGCGGTTCACGGGCGGCCGCCATCAGGCGCGTGATCAGGTTCGACAGCATGGCCTGGTCCTGTACGTCGGTCAGCACCGCCACGAATTCGTCGCCTCCGAAGCGGGCCAGCGTGTCCGATTCGCGCAAGGCTTTTTGCAGGCGGCTGGCCATCATCACCAGCACTTCGTCGCCGGCCAGGTGGCCCAGGTCGTCGTTGATGCCCTTGAATCCGTCGAGGTCGATGAAAGCAAGCGCCACCTGGCGGCGGTCGGCGCGGGCCCGGCCCAGCGCACGCTCCAGGCGCTCCTGCAGCAACAGGCGGTTGGGCAGCCCTGTCAGCGCGTCGAAGTGGCTGCGCTGCTCCAGCAGCTTGCGCTGTTCGCTGGCCTTGGTGATGTCGGCGAACACGGCGATGTAATGATGGGGCCGTCCTGCCTGGTCCGGCACGGTGGTGATGGTGATCCGCTCGGCGAAATGGCTGCCGTCCTTGCGCCGGTTCCAGGCTTCGCCCTGCCACCAGCCCTGCTGCAAGATGGTATCCCACATGCCCCGATAAAACGCGCTGTCCTGGCGGCCGGACTTGAGCAGGCGTGGATTGCGGCCCAGCACCTCGTGCTCGGCCCAGCCGGTAATCGACGTGAAGGCGGCATTGACCGCCAGGATGCTGCCGTCCAGGCCGGCGATCATGATGCCGTCGCGGGTGTACTCGAAGACGGAGGCCGCCAGCGCCGAGCGCTGCGCGCCGGCCGGACCGGCCCAGGGCACAGCATCGGCGCAATCGCCGGAAAAAGGGAAGGCAGGGGAGGGCATGGCAGGCGCTGCGGACAGATGCGAAAACAGCAATCATAAGCTTGCGCGGCAGGTGCGTCGAGGGCGCGTATGTCGCCAGGCCATCATGCGTCTGAGTTCTTTGATCCAAATCAAATTCGTATGAAGAAACCAGCAAAAGTTGACACTGTATTGTGGTCAAAACGCGCCGCCTGCTTGGGGGCTTGCTGGAAATGGTAGGCTACAGCTCCGCTGCTGGTGCGAAGGATGCAAGCGGCTTCGTGTTCACCGGTGCGCCGCCAGCAGCGGCACCGTTGCCGCATGCAGCAAGGTGCGGCTGACGCCGCCGAGGCAGAACTCACGCAAACGCGCATGGCCATAGCAGCCCATGACGATCAGTTCGCTCCCTAGCCGGGCTGCCGCGTCGATCAAGGCATAACCGGCGTCGATGGGATCGGCGCGCCGCGCCACGCTGGCGGCGACACCATGGCGGGCCAGGAAATCCTGCAGGGCTGCCAGTTCCGCATCCGCGATGCTTTCGTCATGATCAGGCTGAACTGGCGGGATCCGGTTTGGTTGTTCGGCGAACGCCAGCACATCGACCTGCGCCGCCCGTTGCAACAAGGGCAGGGCGTACTTGAGCGCGGCCGCGGCCTGCACGCTGCGATCTTCCTGCTAACGGTAAACCAGGACGGGAATGGCGCTGTGCACCAGCACTTTTTGGGTTTCGCTGCCCAACAGGGCCGCCTTCACGCCTCGTCGTCCATGCGAGGCCATCACGATCAGGTCACAGCCGCGCTCGCGCGCCGTGTCGATGATGGCCTGGTAGGTATCCTCCGCGACCGTGCTCTCGCATGTGCAGGGCACGCCGGCGCGCTGCGCCGCGTCGGAAACAAACCCGAGTACGCGCGCAGCCCGGTCGCGCGCCGCGTCGAGGTAGTGCGCTTCGGTGCCCTCCAGCATCTCGGCATCGAGAGTGAGGGTGTGAAACGGGGCGACAGCGGTGAAGCCGAGCACGTGTGCGCCAATCGCCCTGGCAAGGTCTACGCCGGCCACAACGGCGCGTTCGGATGGCGCGGTGCCATCGGTCGGTAACAAGATTTGCTTGAACATGGCGCGCTCCTTCGTCGTCGGCGGAGCTGCCAGTCTGGCGATGGCAGGGTGAATTTTGATTGAGGCACCTCAAAAAAAGCGCAGAAGTGCTGACATTCTGCTTGGCAACCGTCAATGCTGTTAGCGAAGCGCCATCCGCCGCCGGCTCGCCCGCTTTACCGATGAAGCCGCCAGCTTCCGGGGCAAGCATCGACGTCAATGGTAGGCAGAATCTCGCTTGAGGAGCTCATTCATGGACGTCGGTAAAAAACAAATATTGGTCATTCAGGGGCATCCGGACTGGGGTCATCCTCATCTGTGCCATGCCCTTGCGCAGGCCTACCGGGACGGGGCGCAGGCCGCCGGCCATGCGGTGGAAGAGGTGACACCGGTCCAACAGGCATTTCCCTTGCTGGGCAGTGCTGCGGAATGGCAACACGGCGATGTGCCGGCGTCCCTGCTGCCGGTACAGCAGGCGATCATGCGCGCCAACCACCTGCTGTTGCTCTATCCCCTGTGGCTCGGCGATATGCCGGCGTCGATGAAGGGCTTCCTCGAGCAGGTCGCGCGGCCGGGCTTCGCGATTGCGCGTGAGGGGCGAAATCCGCTTCATCCGGGCTTGCTTGGCGGACGCAGTGCGCACGTGCTGGTCACGATGGGCATGCCCGCATTGCTGTATCGCCTGTTCTATCGCGCGCACAGCCTCAAATGCCTCAAGCGCAATATGCTGGGCTTCGTCGGCATCGGACCGGTGCGCACAACCGTGATTGGCAGCGTCGCGGACATGCCGGCGGCGCGCTTCGAGCGATGCCGTGCCCGCATGGAACGGCTTGGCCGGGACGCCCATTGAACAACAAGCTTGTTTGCCGTGCTTGAACGCAAGTCGTTATATACTACAGAATATATCGATATTATTCCAGGAGTCCACATGTTCCGTCTTAGCGCTTTGCTTGTTCTGTTTTTATCCGCCAATAGCGTTCACGCAGACGAGGTGCAGGTCGCAGTGGCCGCCAATTTTGCTGCGCCGATGAAGGAGATCGCCGCCAGGTTCGAGCAGGACAGCGGCCACAAGGTACTGTCCACCGTCGGCGCCACGGGCAAGTTCTATGCCCAGATCAAGAACGGCGCCCCATTCGACATCCTGCTGGCGGCGGACGATGAAACGCCTGCCAAACTGGAGAAGGAGGGCGCGGCCTTGCCGAACACCCGTTTTACCTATGCGATCGGCAAGCTGGTGCTGTGGAGCGGACAACCGGGCCTGGTTGACGGCAAGGGCGACGTGCTGAGGAAAGCCGGCTTCGAGCATCTGGCAATCGCCAATCCGAAGCTTGCACCGTATGGCGCGGCGGCGGTGGAGACGATGCGAAAGCTAAATGTATATGGCGCGCTCGAACCGAAATTGGTGGTCGGTGAGAGCATTGCCCAGGCCCACCAGTTCGTCGTGTCCGGGGCCGCGCCGCTGGGCTTTGTAGCCATGTCGCAGGTCTATGAGGGCGGCAAGCTGAAGTCCGGTTCGGTCTGGGCCGTGCCAGGCAATCTGTACAGCCCGATCCGCCAGGATGCGGTGGCGCTGGAAAAGGGCAAGGGCAAGCCCGCCGTCGAGGCCTTCCTCAAGTATCTGAAGGGCGACAAGGCAAAGGCCGTGATCCGCTCCTACGGCTACGACCTCTAGTGTCCGGCAAGCTCGAGTTCGCCCGCGAACAGGCGCGCGCTGTCCTTGTTGGAACGGTCTGGCCGGGTCGAGGCGGCCGCGCTGCCGTCGATGCGCCGAGCGCAGGCGCTGCGGGTAGCTGCGGGTCCTATAATGATCGTTTTCGTATGTGCAAGGCATATCGATGACGACAAAAGTCGCCCTGAAACTGCGCTTGCTGCGCGACGATGAAGTTGCAGTTGGACCCGGCAAGGCAGACCTGCTCGACGCCATCGTGCAGACAGGTTCCATCAGCGCCGCCGCCCGCGCGATGGGAATGTCTTACCGCCGCGCCTGGCTCCTGGTGGATGTGATGAACCGCAATTTTCGCGAACCTCTGGTGCGTGGTGCGGCCGGTGGCCGCCAGGGCGGCGGCGCATCCGTGACGGAAGCGGGTTTGCGCGTGCTGGAACAATTTCGCGCGATGGAGGCGGCAGCGCTCGCAGCGGCCCAGCCGCATCTGGATCTCCTCGCGCTGCAGCTTCGAACAGACCCTGGCGAATGACCGCTTGCGACTGCCGGCGGGACCTCCGGTTGGCCGGCGATGCGCTGCTGCGGATTTGCTTCGCCGACGACGAATAACCGTTCGAACTGGCGGCACGTTACCCCAAGCAAAGCGAGGCGCAGCCGCGAAAAGTGACAAAATACCAGTGCGGCACCGTCAGATGATTTCACGCCATTCAGAAAGCAGACTCATGCAATCCACAAGCCACGCTCCCGCCAACGCCAATGACGCCGGCAAGCTTGTGCTGCGCGCCGTCCTGGCGGCCATGCTGCTTTTTCACGGCATCTCGAAATTGCAGCACGGCATCGGCTTCGTCGCCGACGTGCTGGCCAAGGCCGGCCTGCCGGCCGTCTTCGGTTACGCCGTGTATGTGGGCGAGGTGATCGCGCCGCTACTCATGCTGATCGGTCTGTTCACCCGTGTGGCCGCGTTGATCGTTGCCATCAACATGATTGTCGCTCTGTCGCTGGTGCACACGAGCCAGTTCTTCACCCTCAATGACACCGGAGGGTGGGCGCTCGAACTGCAGGCCATGTATTTCTTTACGGCGGTAGCGGTGGCCTTGCTGGGGGCGGGACGTTACAGTGCCGGCGGCGTCAACGGCCGCTATAACTGAGCGCGGCAATTGCACTGGCCGAAACGGCCGCCGCCGGGCAGTCCGACCGGTTACAACGCTGGTGTGGGCCTGCGGATCAGGCCGGGGCCGCAGCGGCAGCCGTGCGCCGCGCGCGGTATTGCAGCACGCCGACGATCAGCAGGGCGGCGCCGGCGGTCGCCGCACCCGCCAGCGCCACCGCCGGGTAGCCCATCCCTTTGCTGATGACCAGGCCGCCGAGCGCGGCGCCGCTCGCATTTCCCAGATTAAACGCGCCGATATTCATCGCCGACGCCAGGTTGGGCGCCTCGGACGCCGCCTCCATCACCCGCGTCTGCAGGGGCGGCACGATGGCGAAGCTGGCGAAGCCCCAGACCAGGATGGCGATCGCGGCCGGCCACGGCCAGCGCATCAGTTCGGCAAAGGCGATCAGGACGGCGGTCAGCAGGGCCAGCGAAACGATCAGGGTGCGCCCTGGGGCGCGGTCGGCGGCGCGGCCGGCCCAGACGTTGCCAATGGTCATGCCGATGCCGAACAAGACCAGCATGCCGGTCACGAAGGCGGTCGAGGCGTGAGTTTTTTCGCGCAGGATCGGCGCGATGTAGGTGAACACGGTGAACATGGCGGACGAGCCCAGCACCGTCAGCGCCAGCGCGCCCAGCACCGGGCCGCGGCCCAGCACGCGCACTTCGGCCATCACGTTGCCCGCGGCGGCCCCCGGCAGCTTCGGCAATGCCAGCCGCAGCGCCACCATCGCCAGCGCGCCCAGCGCGGCGATGCCGCCGAAGGCTGCACGCCAGCCGATAGTCTCGCCGACCCAGGTGGCCAGCGGCACGCCGCCGATGGTGGCGATGGTCAGGCCGAGGAACATGCCGGCGACGGCGCCGGCGCGCTTTTCCGGCGCCACCACGCTGGCGGCAACCACCGCGCCGACGCCGAAAAAGGCGCCGTGATTGAACGAAGTCAGCACCCGCGCCAGCAGCAGGGTGGTGTAGCTGGTCGACAGCGCGGCTAGCAGGTTGCCAAGCGTAAAAATGCCCATCAGGGCGATCAGCAAGGTGCGGCGCGGTACTTTGAAAGTGCTCAAGGTCATCAGCGGAGCCCCGATCAGCACGCCCATGGCATAGGCGCTGACCAACAGGCCCGCCGAGGGAATCGACACTCCCAGGTCGGCGGCAATCGCCGGCAGCATGCCCATCGGGGCGAATTCGGTGACGCCGATGCCGAAGGCGCCGATGGCGAGGGCAAGCAGGGGAGGGAAGAAACGCATGAAATGTCTGTGGATGAGCCAGCAAGTCGGCCAGTATAGTTGCATGCCGCGAACGGCGCAGGCGCTGCCGTTTTTTTCAAGCGCTGCGCGCGATGGCGGCTTGCATGTTAGTTGATTAACAGTCGTCTCATCGCCGCTGCGTTAGAGTCGCTCGTGAAGCGCGGCACCGCACACCGGCCGTCGCGCGCAACCTTTTGAATGGAGCGACAGATGGATTCGGATCAACCCAACAAATCGCGCCGCGTGGTGCTTGGCGGTATGGCAGGAGGACTGCTGGCGTCCGCCGTCGCCCAGGGC
>JAQGNM010000602.1 GCA_028291845.1 Massilia sp.
CGCCTACGGCAAGCCGGGCGCCAGCAAGGCGGACATTATCTCCGCCGCGCGCGCCGCCTCGATCCACGATTTCATCGAAAGCCTGCCGGACGGTTACGCCACCATGGTCGGCGAGCGCGGCCTCAAACTGTCGGGCGGCGAGAAGCAGCGGGTGGCGATCGCCCGCACCTTGCTGAAAAACCCGGCGATATTGATTTTCGATGAGGCGACGTCGGCGCTCGACTCGCGCGCCGAGCAGGAGATCCAGGCGCAATTGAAGGAAATCGCCAGGAACCGCACCACCCTGGTGATCGCGCACCGCTTGTCGACGGTGGCCGACGCCCAGCAGATCCTGGTGCTCGATCACGGCCGCATCGTCGAACGCGGCACCCACCAGGCGCTGCTGGCGCTGAACGGTTTATATGCGCAGATGTGGCAGCGCCAGCAGGCCAGGCAGGATGAAGTGCTGGCCTCGCCGGCGCTGGTTCAATAGGTGTAGAACATGCGCTGAATCTCGCGCGTAGAGCTCGTCTTCGTCAGCGCCAGCATCAGCAGAATCCGCGCCTTTTGCGGATTCAAGGTATCGGCCGCCACAAAATCGAGTTCATCGTCGTTGGCTTCGCCGTTGCGGGCCAGGATGCCCTGGCCGACCCGGCTGGCGCGCACCACGATGGCGCCCTTCTGACGGGCCGCCTTCAGGGCCGGCACCACCTTCGCCGCCAGGCTGCCGTCGCCGACTCCGGCGTGAATGATGCCCTTGGCGCCGGCGGCGACAAAGGCGTCCACCGCCACCGGTCCCACGTTGGCGTAACCGTAGACGATTTCCACCATAGGAAGAGAAATAACGCTTGAGATGTCGAACTCGGTGTCGACCGTGTGCTTGCGGGTCGACTGGCGGTAGAAAAATGGTTTGCTGCCCTGGATGTAGCCGAGCATGCCCAGCTCCGGCGTGCGGAACGAATCGAGCGTCGAGGTATTGGTCTTGGTGACCTCGCGCGCCGCCTGGATCTGGTCGTTCATCGCCACCAGCACGCCTTTGCCGACGGCCTCGGGGCTGGCCGCCAGCAATACCGAATTGTACAAATTGATCGGGCCGTCGGCCGACAGCGCGGTGGACGGGCGCATGGCGCCGACCAGCACCACCGGTTTGCGGCTCTTGACCACCAGGTCGAGAAAGTATGCCGTCTCCTCGAGGGTATCGGTGCCGTGGGTGATGACGATGCCGTCGACATTCGGCTGGGCCAGCAGCACATTGACCCGCTTGGCCAGGGTCAGCCAGTGTTCATTGCTCATGTTCTCGCTGGCGATCTGGAACACCTGTTCGCCGGTGACGTTGGCGACCTTGGCCAGTTCCGGCACCGCTTTAATTAAACTTTGCACGCCGACGGTGGCGGCGGTGTAGCCGACGGTGGTGGTCGAGCTGGCGCCGGTGCCGGCGATGGTGCCGCCGGTGGCAAGGATGACGACGTTGGCCAAACCAGGGGCCACTGCGGGCGCCTGCGCGTTGACGCCTGCGCTGGCCAGGAAAAGAGCAGCGCCAGCGGCGAGCATCAGACGGCGTTTTGGTCGGAACATAAACACTCCAGTATCAAGTTGACAGCAAAAATACAAAAGGCTTTCCATTGCTGGAAAGCCTCAGGTGTACAGGTCGAACAATCGGTCAAACCAGTGGCGCGGTCGCCAGGTCCTTGTTCACCGGCTGGGCCAATTCGCCCTCCCACTTGGCCACCACGGCGGTGGCGATGCCATTGCCGATGACGTTGGTGGCCGAGCGCGCCATGTCGAGGAAGTGGTCGATCCCCAGCAGCAGCAGGAGGCCCGCTTCCGGGATGTTGAATTGGGCCAGCGTGGCGGCGATCACCACCAGCGAAGCGCGCGGCACCCCGGCCATGCCTTTTGAGGTCAGCATCAGCACCAGCATCATGGTGATCTGCGAGCCGAGCGACATTTCGATACCGTAGGCCTGGGCGATGAAGACGGTGGCGAAGGTACAGTACATCATCGAGCCGTCCAGGTTGAACGAATATCCGATCGGCAGCACGAAGGCGGCGATGCGGTTTTTCACGCCGAAGCGCTCCAGGCCTTCCAGGGTTTTCGGGAAGGCGGCCTCGGAGGACGCGGTGGAAAACGCCAGCAAGGTCGGCTCGCGCAGTTCGGCCAACAGGCGGATGATGCGCGGTCCCAGGAACAGGAAGCCGATCGCGGTCAGCACCAGCCACAGGACCACGATGCCGAAGTAGAACTCGCCCATGAAGATGCCGTAGGTTTTAAGCACACCCAGGCCGCTCTTGGCGACGATGCCGGAGACGGCGGCGAATACCGCGTACGGCGCAAAATTCATGACGTAGCCGGTCACCTTGAGCATGACGTGGGCGATGCCGTCGATGGCATCGATCAGCGGTTCGGCGCGTTTGCCGACGGCGGCGGCGGCGGTGCCGAAGAATAGCGAGAAAATGACGATCTGCAGGATCTCGTTCTTGGCCATGCCGTCGGCGATCGAGGTCGGCACCAGGTGGGTGATGAACTCCTTGAGGGTCAGGCCGCTGGTGACGATGCCGGTGGCGGCGCCCACGGCCGGCATCTGGTTGGCGGCGTGGAAGGCGTCGCCCGGACGGAACAGGTTCACCAGGATCAGGCCGAGGGTCAGCGAGATGACGGAAGCGATGACGAACCAGCCGAGCGCCTTGATGCCGATGCGGCCCACTTCGCGCGAGTCGCCCATGCGGGCGATGCCGACCACCAGGGTGGAAAATACCAGCGGCGCGATGATCATCTTGATCAGCCGCAGGAACAAGGTGGTGATCAGCGACATCGTGTCGGCGTAACTGGCCGGGGCGGCCATATTGGTGTTGACGATGTAGCCGGCCACGATCCCGAGCGCAAGCCCGATCAGGATGTAGATGGTCAGGCGGTTGCGATTGTTCATGTGGCGCTTCCTGTGAGAGGGTCGATGCGTGTGCCGCCGCCAGGGTCGGTAATACAAAGCGGGTCGTACAATGCTGGCAGTAAAGACAAGTTCCGCAGTATCCTAAGCATTATAGTAGCTGTCAAGCTATGCCCAGCCATGCCCTCCCAGGAACAACACCGCGATGATCGAACTGAATAATGTCAGCAAATGGTATGGCGCCTTCCAGGTCCTCGACGGCTGCAGCACCCGCGTGGCCAAGGGCGATGTGGTGGTGGTGTGCGGACCGTCCGGCTCGGGCAAATCGACCTTGATTAAAACCGTCAACGGCCTCGAGCCGTTTCAACAGGGCGATATCCGCGTCGACGGCGTCGCCCTTGGCGATCCGGCCACCAATTTGTCCGCCCTGCGCGCCCGCATCGGCATGGTGTTCCAGAATTTCGAGCTGTTCCCCCACTTGAGCGTACGGCAAAATTTGACGCTCGCGCAAATCAAGGTACTCAAACGCAGCGAGGAAGAGGCCACCATCAACGGCTTGAAATATCTCGACCGGGTCGGCCTGCTGGGTCAGCAGGACAAATTCCCGAATCAGTTATCGGGCGGCCAGCAGCAGCGGGTGGCGATCGCCCGCGCGCTGGCGATGGACCCGGTGGCCATGCTGTTCGACGAGCCGACCTCGGCGCTCGACCCGGAAATGATCAACGAGGTGCTCGACGTGATGGTGGGGCTGGCCCAGGACGGCATGACCATGATGGTGGTGACCCATGAAATGGGCTTCGCCCGCAAGGTGGCGGACCGGGTGATTTTCATGGACCACGGCAAAATCGTCGAGGAAGCGGCCACCGAGCGGTTTTTTACCGAGCCGGCATCAGCGCGCGCCAGGGAGTTTTTGGCGCGGATTATTCACTGATTTAATAGTAATCGTCTTCGCGCTGATGGCGCACCGCCAGGATGGTGACGGTGGAGGCGTTATCGATCTCGAACAGCATCACGTAACCGCTGCTGCCGAACGACACGAGCAGTTCACGCAACAAGGGCATGTCAGCTGCGGCCTTGCGGCAGCTGAACGGAAACTGCTTGAGGATGTCGGTACCGCTGGCAATTTTGTCGCGCGCCCGCCTTGCCGCCCGTGGATCGAGATCGACCAGGCGGGCAAACAACCGTTTGAGATCATCGCGCGCCGCTCGGGTATAGCGGACGCGGTAGTTCATGCCTGCTTTTCTTCGATGTTGTCGAGCAGCACGTCCAGTTCGGCGAGCACATCGTCCGCTTCGTGGTATTCACCCGTGCGTTGCGCTTCATCGCGCGAAGCCAGGCCGCGCTTGATGAATTCCTGCTGCGTCTGACGGCGGGCAATGTTCAAGCGCAGCGATTGCTCTGCGAAACTCGACAAGGATTCGCCTTCTTCAAGCACGTCCTCAGCCGCAGCGCGCAGTTCCGGCGCCACCCGGATCGAGGGAAAAGTTGCGCTTTTCATGATCAAACCTCCTGAATTCGGGTTGCATTACATTTGCGATACATTATCCCACTTTTTCAGGACGTGGGCGATGTAGCGCAGGCCCGGAGTAAAATACCGCCACCCGATTTTCGAAAGCCGCCATGTCCGCCATCGACTCCCCCAGCACCCCGCAGTCGCTCACCATCACCCGTCCCGACGACTGGCATTTGCACTTGCGCGACGGCGCCACCCTGGCCAGCGTGTTGCCGCACAGCGCCCGCCAGTTCGCCCGCGCCATCGTCATGCCGAACTTGAAACCGCCGGTAACGACGACGGCGATGGCACTCGCTTACCGCGAACGCATCCTGGCGGCGCTGCCGGCCGCGATGGCCTTCGAGCCTTTGATGACCTTGTACCTGACCGACGACACGCCGCCCGACGAAATCCGCCGCGCCCAGGACAGCGGCTTTGTGCAGGCCGTCAAACTGTACCCGGCCGGCGCCACCACCAACTCGGCCGCCGGCGTCACCGATCTGGCGAAATGCTATAAAACCCTGGAAGTGATGCAGGAAGTCGGCATGCCCTTGCTGGTGCACGGCGAAGTCACCGACGGCGACATCGACCTGTTCGACCGCGAAGCGGTGTTCATCGAGCGCGTCATGCGCCCGCTGCGGCGCGACCTGCCGGCGCTCAAAATCGTTTTCGAACACATCACCACCAAGGACGCGGCCCAGTACGTGGCCGAGGCGGAGGGGCCGATCGCCGCCACCATCACCGCCCACCACCTGCTGTACAATCGCAACGAGATTTTCAAGGGCGGCATCCGCCCCCATTACTACTGCCTGCCCGTGCTCAAGCGGGAGGAACACCGGCTGGCGCTGATGACGGCCGCCACCAGCGGCGACGAGCGCTTTTTTCTCGGTACCGACTCGGCCCCGCACGCCATCGGCGCCAAGGAAACCGCCTGCGGCTGTGCCGGCTGCTATACCGCCCTGCACGCCATGGAGTTGTATGCCGAAGCGTTCGAACGCGCCGGCGCGCTCGACAAGCTGGAAGCTTTCGCCAGTTTTAACGGCGCCGATTTCTACCAGCTGCCGCGAAATGAAGGCACCATCACCTTGACGCGCGAGAGCTGGACCTTGCCGGCCACGCTGCCGATGGCCGATTCGGCGGTGGTGCCGCTCAACGCCGGCGAGCAGATCAACTGGAAGATGCTGTAAGGCGTGCTGGCAGACCACATGGACCGCATCGATTGGACCCGGCCCTGGTACGACAGCGTACGGCCGGCCTTCGAGCGGCTTGGCGGCGGTGACATCCACGCCGCCTTCAACGCCGCCGCCGCCGAACTGGCGCTGCGCAACGCGGCGGGCCAGCCGATCCGTTTCGTGCCGCAGGCCGATCTGCCTGCCGGCCGGGCTTACGAACAATTCATCGGCGCCAGCGGCTGCGTGCCGACCCGCGAGAACCTGCACGATTTTTTCAACGCCCTGGTGTGGCTGAGTTTTCCGCGCACCAAGCAGCAATTGAACGCCTTGCAGGCGGCGCAGATCGCCTTGTCCGGGGTCGGCAAGTCGCGCGGTCCGGCCAGGGATGCCGCCACCATTTTTGATGAGAACTGCGCCTTGCTGGTGGTACGCCAGGGCGCCGGCGATCTGGTCGACGCCCTGCGCGGCCACCGCTGGCGCGAAGCGTTCATCGAGCGCCGCGCCCAGTTCGGCGCCGACGCCGACGCCCAACTCTGGCTGTTCGGCCACGCCCTGATGGAAAAGCTGGCGGCGCCGCGCAAGGCGATCACCGCCCACACCCGGGTGGTGGTCGCCGACGCCACATACTTTGCGGCGCCGCCCGCCGAACGCCGCGCCTGGCTCGACGCCCACCAGGCGGCGGCGCTGCAAAACGAAGCGCTCAGCACCGCATCGTTTACGCCGCTGCCGGTGCTCGGGGTGCCGGGCTGGTGGCCTGAGCAAAACGACGAATTTTATGGCGACGCCAGCGTTTTTCGCCTCAAGCGCGCCGCCCCCACCAAGGAGTGATATGAGCGCAATGACACGCTGGGGCATCCTCGGCACCGGCAAGATCGCCCGCCTGTTTGCCCAAGCGCTGCGGCAGACGCCGGGCGCGGTGCTGGCCGGGGTCGCCTCGCGCGACGGCGCCAAGGCGGCATCGTTCGCGGCCGAATTCGGCGCTGAATCGAAGCACATCGCCAGCTACGGCAGCTACCAGGCGCTGGCCGATGCGCCCGGCATCGACCTGGTCTACATCGCCACCCCGCACCCGATGCACTGCGAAAACGCCATCATGGCGCTCAATGCCGGCAAGGGCGTGTTGTGCGAAAAAGCGTTCACGGTCAACCGCCGCGAAGCCGAGCAACTGGTGGCGCTGGCGCGTCATAAAAAGCTGTTTTTGATGGAAGCGATGTGGACCCGCTTCATGCCGGCGCTGGCCGAGGTGCGCCGGGTGATCGCCTCGGGCGCCATCGGCACGCCGACCCAGTTGACGGCGGATTTCGGCTTTCATGCCACTCAGGGGCTCGAACACCGGGTGTTCAAGCGCGCCCTGGGCGGCGGCGCGCTGCTCGACCTCGGCATCTACCCGCTGTCGATCGCGGCGGCGCTGCTGGGACCGGTGCGGGCGGTGCGCGCCGCCGCCGAGATGGGCCCCGGCGGGGTCGATCTGCAAACCGCCTTCACCCTCGAGCACGAGAATGGCGCCCTGTCGGCCTGCGCCTGCTCGCTGAAGGCGAAAACGCCGTGCGAGCTGACCATCTCCGGCCCGCTCGGCCACGTGCGCATGAACACCCAGTTCCACCGCGCCACCAGCATCAGCGTGGCGCCGGCCGACCGCGCCGCGTACGAGGTGCCGACCCCCTACCTGGGCAACGGCTACGTACACGAGATCATGGAGGCGCAACGCTGCTGGCACGCCGGCCTGATCGAAAGCCCCGGCATGACCCACGCCGAGACACTGGCGCTGATGGGCGTGATGGACCAGATCCGCAGCCAGATCGGCCTGGTGTATCCGGCCGACGACAGCGCAGACAGCTAGTCGCCCGATCCGACGGGATCAAACTTACTGCGGCAAGCGCGGTTTCAGGCGATCGGCGTCCGCCACCGGGAACGGCGCGCCGAGCACCGTGGCGCCGCCGCGGGTCTGATTCTGCGCCTGGCACTTGTGGGTGCAGACGGTGGCCGGCGGCGCCACCTCGGTGGCGTCCTCGCCCATCACCTGGCCCATTCTGCCGCCGCTGGCGACCGACCATTGCGAGACGCCGCCGCAGTGCTGCACCTTGGCGATGGCGCCGGTGCGGGTGAGGATGTTGTTGCTGCACAGGGGCTCGGCAATGCGGTCGGCGAATTGCGGGCTGTCGCGGCCGACAAATTTGGCGGAATAATCATTGCCGAAATTGATGCGCGGCGTCACCTTGATGGTGGTGTCCTTGAAGGCCAGGGTATCGCCTTCGCGGTTGCGGAAATTGCGGTTGTCGTAATAAAACGCGCTCTGCGCCAGCTTGTGGGTGAACACGGTGCGGGTGTCGTCGGCGCGCGCCACTTCCATCTGGAAGATGCCGCCATTGGCGCAATCCTTGGCCTGAATTTTCATGGTCACGCCGGCGCCGGTGCGGGTGAGCACGATGCCGGCGGCGCTGCTCAATTCGACGCTGACGCCGCTGTTGAGAAACAAGCCGCGGTGATCCGGCATCTTGCTCTCGAAGACGGGCGTCGATTTGCCGCCGGTGATGTCGATCTTGTTGGCGGCGCCTGTCATCGCGTAATTCAACACGCCGAAGGTGGCGGCGTCGACGTCGAACTGCACGTAGCGTCCCTGGACCCGGAACACCGAGCCGACGCTGCCGGCGGCAACCGTGGCGTTTTGCGCGCCGCTCTTGCCCAGTACCGTAAAGCCGCCGTTTTCACAGCCGGCCGAATCGGCCGCCATCGCCTGTTGCGCCGTCAACGCCAGCCCCATGCAGCAAACCGCCATCCAGTTTTTCATTATTTTCCCCAATTTGAACGTCGGCGCCGGGAATCGAAATGAGCCGGTCGCCGTCTGTCTGAAACCTCAGACATCCGCACTATTAATACCCGGCGGGCGCCAAACGGTTCAATGCAATGGGGAATTTTTTTATTTTTAAAAGCGGCGGCTGGCACTGACGCTCAAGGCGCGTGCGCGGCTGCTGCCGTGCAGGTAGCCGTGGCCCTTCAATTGCCAGCCGGCTTTCAGGCTGTAGTCGCCCATGTCATAGGCCAGGGCCAGGCGCACATCGAGGTTGCGGCCGCTCTCGCCGAACAAGTGCAGCCAGCCGCCGTGCAAGGCCACGCTGAGCTGGTCGTTGAGCGGGTAGGCGCCGTTCAGATCGAGATAGAGGCTGCGTTCGTCGCCGTAATAAGCGGGCGAATAAAACAGGCGCGCGCTGATGCGCTGGTGCGTCAGGCCGGCGTAGATCTCGTGGTAGTTCAGATGGCTGTCGCGCAGGTACACCGAGCGGGTGACGCCGGCGTCCCACGACAGGGTCGAGGTAAGCTGCCGGGCACGGCCGGCGTAGGCGGTCAGCTGCCCCTGCCGGCGGTTCGACAAGGCCACCGGCGAGGCGAAGGCGCCGCCGTACCAGCCGGCGTCGCTATCGTGTTCGACGCGCAGCTGCAGCGCCGGACGGCTGTCGAGCGCCATGCCGCGGGCGGCGTATTCGGAGGTGATGGTGAGGTCGGCGCTGGTCTGGCACGGCGCCGTAGCGGCCACGCCGAACAACAGGACTAGGGAGAGAGCGTGTTTTTTGTGGCAGTGGACGGGGAACATAGGCAAACGCAGGCATTGGCCGCCCGCGCGACGGCGGCGCATGCGTCTATGTTACCAGTAGTGTCAGCGGTAATGGCTGCGTTTGCCGTGCCGGCGCGTAAAGCTGTCGCATTGCTCATTTCCAGTTCGCGCCGCAGCGACTGGGCGGCGCCGCGCGGGCGCAGTTCCGTCAACAGCGCCGCCAGGCCGGCCACGTGGGCGGCGGCGTACGACGAGCCGCTGACCACGCCCCAGCGCAGGCCCGGCACGCAGGTGGGAATGTCGGTACCCGGCGCATAACGAATGGCCGAGGACGAGGGATGGCGGTCGCCCGCGCGCGCGATGGCGATGACGCCGGGGTGCGAGGCCGGAAAGCCGCCATCGGCGCGCGCCGGATCGGCCGCGCCGATGACGGTGATGCCGCGCGCCAGCGCCGCATCGATCAGCCCTTGCAACAGGCGGTCGGCCGGCCCGGCCAGGCTCAGGTTGATGATCCGGGCGCCGTTCTCCAGCGCGTAATTGATCGCCTTGGCCAGGGTCAGCGTATTGCAGCGCGTGCCCTGGGCGCCGCTGTCCCAGCAGGCGCGCAAGGCCATCACTTTCGCGCCCGGCGCGATGCCGGCGATGCCCACGCCATTGCCGCTGCGGGCGGCGATGATGCCGGCCACCGCGGTGCCGTGCGACTCGGCGGCGTCCAGCGTGCCGTCGACAAAATTGCGCCGCAATCCCAGCTGGCCGGCCAGATCCGGATGGGCGCTGTCGACCCCGCTGTCGACCACGGCGACGACGACATTGCGGCCGGTGCTGATTTTGTGCAGGTCGGCCAGGTGCCAGTCGTGCGCCGCCGGCTGGATCGGATACAGCGGATCGGGACCCGCGCCGCCCATGCCCTGGTATTGCGCGAGCGGCTGCGCCCACTTGACGCGCGCGTCGCGGCTCAATTCGTCCAGCACCCGCTCGAGCGGCGCGCCGCCGGCGTCTTCCATCACGAAGCAGTCCACGCCGATGGCCGGCATCGGCCAGCTGTCGAGCAGGCGCAAGCCATGCGCGGCGGCCAGTTCGGCGGCGACGCGGCGCCGGGCGGCGCTGCCGCTGTCGGTCATGTAACCGCCGCCGTACGCGCCGTCAGGGCGGTAGTGCCTGGGCGGCAGGCGCAGCATGACCAGCAGCTGGCGCGCGGCGCGCTGGTCGACGGCTGCGGCATGCGCCGGGGACTCTTGCGTACGTGCCGGCGCCGACCAGGCCAGCAGGCACGCCAGGGCCAGCAGCAATGTAGCCAGGCGCCTCACGGCCGGCCTTCCACGCCGAGCGGCTGCGCCAGCAGCACCGCCGGTTCGGCGCGCAGGCGCTCGAGCACCGCCGCCGGCGCCTTTTCCGTCTCGAGCATCCAGGCGCCGGTGGCGGTCGGCCCGCCGGCGACGCGCGCGCCGCTGGCCAGCACGATGCGGCGCAACTCGCGTTCCGGCGTGTCGGGCTTGAACGCCACCACCAGGCTGCCCTGGTTGCCGCCATTGGCTCCCAATGCACGGTAGCTGCCGTTCGGCGCCGCTTCGCCGCCGAACGGGCGCGCCAGCTGCACGCCCAGCACGGCAATCACGCAGCATTGCAGGAACACGCCGGCGCGCAGCCAGCTACGGTCGTTTGCCGCCAGCCGCTGGCGCCAGCTTTTAGGGAGCACCGCCGGCGCCGGCTGCAATACCGGTTGGGCATCGAGTTGCGGCAGCAGCCGCGCCAGCGCGCCGTCGACGTCCGTCTGCGGCGCCGGGCCGGGGCCGGCCGCGTGCAAGGTGTGCAGCAGGGCCAGCTCTTCGCGGCACAGTGCGCACACCTGCAAGTGGTTTTCAACGCGCTGCAGTTCGGCGCCGGCAAGCGTGCCGTTGGCCAGCCAGGGCAGGGCTTCCTGCGTTTCGAGGTGATCTGCCCGGGTGCTCATGGCCGGCCCTCCAGCTGGTCTTCCAGCAGCACGGCCAGGCGTTTGCGGGCGTGGAACATGCGCGTTTTGATGGTGTTGACGGGACAGTCCATGATGTCGGCGATTTCCGTATAGCTCATGTCATGATAAAAAGTCAGCTGAAAGGCGGTTCTCTGCGCCAGCGGCAGGGTGGCCAGGGCGACGTCGACCGCCTGGGTCAGGCGCAGGCGCTCGAGCTGCCACTGCGGCTGCTCGGCTTGATCGCCTTCTCGCTCGTCGATGCCGGCGTCGACCGGTTCATCGACCGCCTGCAGCGATTTGCAGGCGCGCCGGTAAGCAATCGCGAACACCCAGGTCGACACTTTGCTGGTGCCGTCGAAGGTGGCGGCCTTGCGCCACACCGCCAGCAAGGTATCGTTGACGATTTCCTCGATCAGGGTGGCGCTGCGCGTCATGCGGTGTAAAAACCGCGTCAGCCGGGGAAAATACGCCCGATAAAACGCCTCGAAGGCGCGCCGGTCGCCCGCCACGATATGGCCGAGCAGGCGCGCTTCGCCCTCGGCGCTCTTGGCCAGCACTGCATAATCGTCGGCTCTTCTCTCCACCTGCGGCATCTCCCTGCACGGTATATACCCGGTTGCCGGGAAATGGTTCTATCGAGGGTTCAAACTTTTAAAAATTCTTCCTTGCCGCCCAGCCAGCGCGCCAGGTGCGCTTCGACGATGTCGCCCGACTGGCTGTGCAGCAGTTCGGCCGCCACCTCCTTGGCCTGCTCGACCAGCCACTGGTCGGTTTCCAGGTCGGCAAAGCGCAGCATGGCCTGGCCGGACTGGCGCGCGCCGAGAAATTCGCCGGGGCCGCGGATTTCCAGGTCGCGCCGGGCGATTTCAAAGCCGTCGGTGGTTTCGCGCATGGTCATCAAGCGTTGTTTGGCGATGCCGCCAAGCGGGCTTTGGTAGAGCAGCAGGCAGACGCTGGCCGCCGAGCCGCGCCCGACCCGTCCGCGCAGCTGGTGCAGCTGGGACAGGCCGAAGCGTTCGGCGTGCTCGATCACCATCAAGGACGCATTCGGCACATCGACCCCGACCTCGATGACGGTGGTGGCCACCAGCACCTGCACCTGGTTGGCGCTGAAGGCATCCATCACTTCCTGCTTTTCCGCCGGTTTTAATCGGCCATGCACCAGCCCCACCCGCAGGTCGGGCAGGGCTTCGGCCAGCATGGCGTGGGTTTCGGTGGCCGTTTGCAGCTGCAGCGCTTCGGATTCCTCGATCAGCGGGCATACCCAGTACACCTGGCGCCCCTCCAGCGCGGCGGCGTGGACCCGCTCGATCACTTCGTCGCGGCGGTTCTGGTCGATGGCGCGGGTGACGATCGGGCTTCTCCCCGGCGGCAGCTCGTCGATGACCGACACTTCGAGGTCGGCATAGTAGGTCATCGCCAGGGTGCGCGGGATCGGCGTGGCCGACATCATCAGCTGGTGCGGGGTCATGCCGTTGCTGCCCTTGTTCCTCAGGCTCAGGCGCTGGCCGACGCCGAAACGGTGCTGCTCGTCGACTATCACCAGGCCCAGGCGGGCGAAATTGACGGTATCCTGGATCAGCGCGTGGGTGCCGATCACCAGCTGCGCTTCGCCCGATTCGACCATGGCGGTGGCGGCCAATTTGTCCTTTTTTTTCAGGCTGCCGGTCAGCCACGCCACTTTTACCCCGAGCGGCTCCATCCAGCCGGCGATTTTTCTGAAATGCTGGTCGGCCAGGATTTCGGTGGGCGCCATCAGGGCCGCCTGGTAGCCGCTGTCGATGGCCTGGGCCGCCGCCAGCGCCGCCACCACCGTCTTGCCGCTGCCGACGTCGCCCTGCAGCAGGCGCTGCATCGGATACGGGTGGCGCAGATCAAAACGGATTTCTTCCAGCACGCGCGCCTGGGCGCCGGTCAATGTGAACGGCAGCACACTGGTAAACGCTTCGGTGAGGGTGCCGACCGTCTTGATGACGGGGGCGCCCTTGGCGCGGCGCGCGCGCTGGGCGCGCTTCAGGGATAGCTGCTGGGCCAGCAACTCGTCGAACTTCATGCGTATCCAGGCCGGGTGCGAGCGGTCCATCAGGGCGTTTTCATCGATGTCCTGCGGCGGCGTGTGGAGCAGGCGCACGGACGGCTCGAACTGCGCCAGGTTCATCGAATGCAGCAGCTGCGCCGGCAGGGTGTCCTTCCAGTCGACGCGGCCCATGGCGTCGGCAATGGCGCGCCGCAAAATGGTTTGCGACAGGCCTTCGCCCGACGGGTAGATCGGCGTCAGCACGGTCGGCAAGGGGGCGCCCTCGTTGACCACTTTATATACCGGGTGGACCATCTCGGCGCCGAAAAACCCGTGTTTCAGTTCGGCGCGGGCGCGCACGCGCGTGCCCTCGGCCAGTTGGCGCACCTGGCTGGCGTAAAAATTCATGAAGCGCAGCAGCAGCTCGCCGCTGGCGTCGGCGATCGTCACCAGCAGCTGGCGGCGCGGCTTGAAGCTGATTTCATTCTTGGTGACGACCCCTTCGACCTGCGAGACGTGGCCGCCGCGCAGGCAGGCTTCGCGGATCGGCACGATGACCGTTTCGTCCTCGTAGCGCATCGGCAGGTGCAATACCAGGTCCATGTCCGAACGCAGTCCCAGCCGGGCGAGCTTGGTTTCCTGGGTTTTTGGCGCCGCTTTTGCCGGCGTTTTTGTAGTGGGAGATGGCATGGAGTGCGATTGGAGCGCGCAAGTGGCGTAAAATAGAGGGTTGCCCGGCGCGTTTGATGGGTTGTTTATCGCGATCCGCCTATTGTAAGGCGCGTGGGCCTGCCCCGTGAACCCCGCTGCTGGCGTGCGCCCGTCATTTGCCGCCATTTTTTAAAACGACCACCATGTACAGCCTTTCCGATTTCGATTTCGACCTGCCGCCCGAGCGCATCGCCCAGTTCCCGCTGGCCGAACGCAGCGCCTCCCGTCTCCTCCACCTCGACGGCGACACCATCGTCGACCGCCAGTTTGCCGACCTGGTCGACCAGCTGCGGGCCGGCGACCTGCTGGTGATGAACGACACCCGTGTATTAAAAGCGCGCTTTTTCGGCGTCAAGGCCTCCGGCGGCCAGGTCGAGGTGCTGGTCGAGCGGGTGCTCGACGACCGTACCGTGCTGGCCCAGGTGCGCGCGTCGAAATCACCCAAGCCGGGCAACCGCGTCCGCCTCGCCGACGCCTTCGACGTCACCGTCGGCGAGCGCGCCGGCGAATTTTTCACTTTGATGTTCGAAGCCGACGTGTTCGAACTGATCGAAGCGCACGGCCGCCTGCCGCTGCCGCCCTACATCGACCACAATGCCGACGCCTTCGACGAGCAGCGCTATCAAACGGTGTACTCGAAAACCCCGGGCGCGGTGGCCGCGCCCACCGCCGGCCTGCATTTCGACGACGCCCTGCTGGCAAAACTGAAGGACAAGGGCGTGCAGTTCGCCTACGTCACCCTGCATGTGGGGGCCGGCACCTTTCAACCGGTGCGGGTCGAAACGCTGGCCGACCACCAGATGCACAGCGAGTGGTACACCATGCCGCAGGCCACCGTCGACGCCGTGCACGCCGCGCAGGCGGCCGGGCGCGACGTCGTCGCCGTCGGCACCACCAGCATGCGCGCGCTGGAATCGGCCTCGCAGTCGGGCACCCTGGTGGCCGGCAGCGCCGACACCAAGCTGTTCATCACGCCCGGGTACACCTTCAAAACGGTGACGAGATTAATCACCAATTTCCACCTGCCCAAGTCGACCCTGTTGATGCTGGTGTCGGCGTTCGCCGGCTACCAGCAGATCCGCGCCGCCTACGCCCACGCGATTGCCAATAACTACCGCTTTTTCAGCTATGGCGACGCCATGCTGCTGACCAATACTTCCGATAGAACCTGATGCTCGAATTTACCTTACTGAAAACCGACAGCAGCGGCTTGTCGCATGCCCGCCGCGGCCGTTTGAAACTTAATCACGGCGTGGTTGAAACGCCAATCTTCATGCCGGTCGGCACCTACGGTTCCGTCAAGGCGATGTCGCCGCTGGAACTGAATGAAATCAACGCTCAGATTATTCTCGGTAACACGTTTCACTTGTGGCTGCGTCCGGGCACCGAAGTGCTCGACAAGTTCGGCGGCCTGCACGGTTTCATGGGCTGGCAAAAGCCGATTCTCACCGACTCGGGCGGTTTTCAGGTCTTCTCGCTGGGCGCGATGCGCAAGATCACGGAAGAGGGCGTCAAGTTCGCTTCGCCGATCGACGGCAGCAAGTTGTTTTTGTCGCCGGAAATCTCGATGCAGATTCAAAAGTCGCTCAATTCCGATATCGTCATGCAGTTCGACGAGTGCACGCCGTATGAAATCGATGGCCGCCCGGCCACCAGCGAAGAGGCGGCCAAGTCGATGCGCATGTCGCTGCGCTGGGCCCAGCGCTCGATGAACGAATTTACCAGCGGAGAGAATCCGAACGCGCTGTTCGGCATCGTCCAGGGCGGCATGTTCGAAAATTTACGGGACGAATCGCTGGCCGGCCTGGAAGACATCAATTTTCCGGGGATTGCCATCGGCGGCCTGTCGGTGGGCGAGCCGAAGGAAGACATGATGCGCATGCTGGCCCACGTCGGCCCCCGGTTGCCGGCCAATAAACCCCATTATTTGATGGGCGTCGGCACGCCGGAAGACCTGGTGGCGGGCGTGGCCAACGGCATCGACATGTTCGACTGCGTCATGCCGACCCGCAACGCCCGCAACGGCTGGCTGTTTACCCGCTTCGGCGACGTCAAGATCAAGAATGCCCGCTATAAAGACGACCAGGGGCCGCTCGATGAAAGCTGTACTTGCTACTGCTGCAAGAATTTTTCGCGCGCCTACCTGCACCACCTGCACCGTTCGAAGGAAATTTTGGGCGCGCGCCTGAATACCATCCACAACCTGCATTTTTATCTTCAAATCATGCAGGAGATGCGCGATGCCATCGACGCCGACGATTTCCAGGGTTTCCGCCGGCAGTTCGCTGCCGATCGTTCGCGCGGCGTGTAAATACAATGCGGCAGGCCGCTTGTATAAACAAATACAGGGTCCATCTATCGCCGGAACTGGTTCGCCGGTTCTCCCCAATGCTAGAATATAGCGCTGCTTTTTTAACCAAGTCGTATCGATAACTGGAGTAAACGTGTTCATTTCCAATGCTTATGCACAAGCCACCACGGCTGGCACCGCCGCCGATCCTGGCATGATGGGCAACCTGACGACCTTCGCGCCGCTGGTGCTGATGTTCGTGGTCATGTATTTCCTGATGATCCGCCCACAGCAAAAGCGCGCCAAGGAACAGCGTTCGATGATGGATGCACTGGCCAAGGGCGACGAAGTGGTTACCGCCGGCGGTCTGCTGGGCAAAGTGTCGAAGGTGTCCGATGCCGGCTACGTCACCATCGAAGTGGCCCCCAACACGGAACTCGTGGTGCAAAAGTCGGCCATCACGACCTTGCTGCCGAAGGGCACCCTGAAGTCGCTGTAAGCTCGAGGCGTACCGCAGAAGCGCGACCAGGCAAGCCTGTGCGCGCTGTCGCTGCATCTGCTCTCCAACCCGCTTGAACGCTGGAACACTATGAATCGCTATCCTCTCTGGAAATACATCCTGATCGCCATCGCGCTGCTGTTGGGCGCGTTGTACACGGCGCCCAATTACTTCGGCGAATCGCCGGCGTTGCAAGTGACGACCGGCAAAGCCACCGTCAAGATCACCAGCGACACGACGGCGCAGGTGGCCCAGGCTCTCAAGCAGGATGGCATCGCCCCTGACCGCGTCAGCCTCGACGGCCAGGGCGCGGCCAGCTCGGTGCG
>JAQGNM010000006.1 GCA_028291845.1 Massilia sp.
GCTTCGCTCGGGTCCTTGGCGCCGCGCGCCTTGCGGCGCATAGGCGGCCACGGTTGGGCGCCACCGGTGGTTCCGCCGCCAGCCGGCCGCGGCGGCGCTGCCCGCGCGGCGGGGAGGCGGCGGCGGAACCACCGGTTGCGCCTGAAGAAGTGATGGACTGATCGGAACTCATGGAATCATCAAAAAAATCCGCACTGTCGCGGGGCATTGCAGCAATGGCTGCGTTAGCACAAGCGGAATACTAGTCGATCTGACGGCTGCTTACAGGCCATTGCAGTGTTCCCCAGCAATTCTGTGCAATTGTCTCGTCCGCGCCGCGAGGAATGCCGCCAGCCTTGCCAAGCAATATTTTCATATTCGCAATCCGAGATAAAAAACAACAGCGCACTGTTTCTGTGCACCTGCTTTTTTTCGCCCCGATCCCGCGCATCGCCTGCAACCACGCCATTCTCGCAACGACCGCGCGGAATGAGGGCAAAACGCCGCGTATATCGAAGCATGGTTTGCAGCAATATTGTGGCATTCTGTCGACTTGGATGACAGGACGCTCGACACGGCGCCGCCGCTTCCGGCGACCAGGGCGCGTCCCCTTTACAAGATACAAGAAGGCATGTTCAAGATGAAGTTGGTTTATTCCAGGGTTGGTGGTTCAAGCGCGGCCCGTCTGTCCGACGGGGCCGACGCCGGCTGGCTCGGCGCTACTGGCGCGCGCGGACTGCCATACCGCCGCGCCTGGGTCGCGCACGCCGCGCGCCTGGGCAACGGCGGCAGCGACCTCTGGTCAGACCTGGCGTTTCCCGCGCCTGCCCCCCACCGTCGCCCGGCGCCGCCGATGGCCGGTGAGGAGGCCTACATTCTGCAGCGCAACCCGGATGGCCTGTGGTTCGTCGATCCATGGGGAGAAACGGCGGGCACGCTCCGTCCATTCAGCCCGCGCATGGCGCGCGGGAGCGCGCACATGAGTGGCGGACGCGACCTTGGCAATACCTGTTTTATCATTGAACTGGCCCACGCGACTCACCGCTGAGCCGCATCGCGCCATTTCCGACCCGCGCTGCCGTCAGGCCCGCGGGTTTTATTTTGCGCCGCTGGAGTTTGCACGTCAGCTCGCAGTCGAGCGAACCGGCTGGCCGCAGGGTATGCACGGGTCGGCGCATTTGACTAGTTCGCCGTCCGGCTATCGCTTAAGGTGGAAGCTTTCCTACTTCAGGACTTTGCATGCGCGTTTTACTTTCTATTCGATGGGTGGATGAAACGATAGAATTGCGTAATTGCAATTCTGGACACCCAGCGTGAAAGTCGAAACGCCTTTGCTCGTTCCCGTGCTGGCCGCCCTGCCGGTGTGCGCCTGCATGGCCATCCTCGGCCTGCCCGCCTTCGGTCATGCAAATGCGCTTGCCTTTCGTACGCTTTACTTCATCGCCTGCCTGGCGTGGCTGATGCCGCTGACGCTGCTACAGAGGGCCATGTGGCGCCGCGAATGGCCCTGGCTGCGCATGGCCTTGATACTGCTGGCCACCAGCTACGCGATGTCCGTCCTGAACGCCGTGCTGGGGCAGCGCCTTGCGATCTCGCTCGGACTGGAAACGGGCTACCACTGGGCCGATCTGGTCCGGGGTCTGGACAGCTGCTGGCTGGCGCTGATCGCGTTCTGCGCGGTGCATGCCGTGGCGGCCTATTACCTGTCGCTGCAACAGGTCCGCTTGCATCTCGCCCAGGCGCAAAGCGCGGCACGCGACGCGCAGCTGCGCGCGCTGCGCCTGCAGGTCAATCCGCACTTCCTGTTCAACTCCCTGAACGCGATTTCCGCGCTGGTGTCCGCCCAGTCCAACCGTGAAGCCAACCGCATGCTCGGCTGCCTGTCCGACTTCCTGCGCGCCACCCTCGCACACGACGGCCGCCACGAACATTCGCTTGCCGATGAATTGGCCCTGCTCGACGCCTACCTCGCCATCGAAAAGGCGCGGCTCGGCGAGCGCCTGCGCCTGACAATGAAGGCCGGCCCCGACCTGCTGGACAGCGTCGTGCCCTACCTCATGCTGCAGCCGCTGGTCGAGAATGCGATCCGCCACGGCATCGCACCGCTGTCCGCTCCCGGGCGGCTCGACATTCTTGTCGAGCGCGCCGGGGCGCGCCTGCTCATCGAGGTGCACAACGACGGCCAACCGCGCACGCACGCGGAAAGCGGCATCGGCCTGGCCAACGTCAGGGAACGCCTGCGCCACCTGTACGGCGAAGATCAGCAGGTCGACGCAGCCTGGCATACGGATGACCGCTTCCACGTGCGCATCGCCCTGCCACTGCGCGGTATGGGGGCGGCAGCATGACAATCCGGGTGGTGATCGTCGACGACGAGCCGCTGGCCAGGCTGGCGGTCAAAGTCAGGCTGGCGCGGCGCGGTGAATTCGAGCTGGTTGGCGAATTCGCTGACGGCGCCAGCGCCTGCGAAGGGATGGTGGCGCTGCGGCCCGACCTGGCGTTCGTCGACGTCGAAATGCCGGGCCAGTCCGGCCTCGACGTGCTGGCGGCACTGCCGCCGGCGCAGCGGCCGATGGCGATTCTGCTGACGGCCTACGACGGCTTCGCCGTGCAAGCCTTCGAACTGGCCGCCCTCGATTACCTGCTCAAGCCCGTCGATGACGAACGCTTCGACGAAGCCCTTGACCGTGCCCGGCAGGCTTTTCCCTATCGCGGTCAGGGCCTTGCAGCACGGGCAGCACCGGCGCTGCGCAGCTTCAGCGTGCGGATGGGCGCGCGCACGGTGCTGGTGCCGGTTGCCGAGGTCGAGCGCATCGAGGCCGATGGCGACTACGCCACCTTGCATGCGAACGGCAAGACCTGGCTGGTGCGCGAACGCCTGCACAACCTGGCCATGCGGCTCGATCCGCGCCAGTTCCACCGCGTGCACCGCTCGTCCATCGTGCGGCTGGACATGATCGCCGAGCTGCGCTCGCTCACCAACCGGGACGCCTTGCTGCGCCTGCGCGACGGCAGTGTGCTGCGCGCCAGCCGCTCGTATATGCCCGCTCTGGCCGAGGCACTACAACAGCTCGACAAGAAATCCGAATGAGGCAGCCATGCCTGCCTGAGCGCCGATTCGATGACGCTCTCGGGGGCGCATCACGCGCATTTTTTCACACAAGGATCAAACGGTTCGTAGTCCAACTTGGAGGAGTGTATGTCAGGTAGAAAGAAGTTTGTCGTCGCTGTCGTGTTGGGCACGCTGTTGTCGTTTCCCGCCTTCGCGGCGGCGGACACCGCGTTGAATGCGTCCGCTCGCGCTGCGATCGTGCAGACGCTGGTAACGAAAATGAACGCGAGTTACGTCGAGCCGGCAGTGGCAGAACGGGTCGGCCGTGCGATCGCCAAGAAAAATGCCGAAGGAGGCTATGCGTCCGCCACCAGTGCGCAGGCCTTCAGTGCGGCGCTGGCGACCGACTTGCGTGACCTGAGCGGTGACTTGCATTTCGGCGCCAGGGTTGACGAACGTTTTCGTGAGCGCGGCGACGCCTACGTGCCCACCCGCGCCGAAATGGACGAAGCGCGCGAGCAGACCGAGCGGCGGGGCTACGACATCGAGAAGATCGAACGCCTTCCCGGCAACATCGGCTACCTCGAGCTGCGCGGTTTCGGCATCACGGAATTCGCCGGCCCGGCATACACGGCGGCGATGTCGCTGATGGCGGGGACGGAGGCGCTGATCCTCGACCTGCGCCGCAACGGCGGCGGCAGCCCGGCCAGCGTGGCTTATCTGATGAGCCATTTCTTCCCACTTGGCGACAGGCGGCACCTGAACGACCTCTACGATCGCTCGACCGATACGACGTGGCAGTCCTGGACCGTGCCGACGGTCGCCCAGCGTTACGACAAGCCCGTGTACGTGCTGACCTCGGCCCGCACGTTTTCCGGCGGGGAGGAATGCGCCTATGACTTCCAGACCCAGAAGCGCGCGACGCTGGTCGGCGAGACCACCGGCGGCGGCGCCAACCCCGTACGCCCGTTCAGCGTGGGGCACGGCATCGTGGTGGCGATCCCATTCGGGCGCGCGATCAATCCCGTCACCAAAACCAGCTGGGAGCACGTCGGCGTGAAACCGGACATCGCCGTGCCCGCGGCGCAGGCGCTGCAGGCGGCGCATGCCGCCATCCTGCGCAATCTGGTGTCATCGGCAAAGGACGACAACGAGCGCACCAAACTGCAGCGCGCGCTTGCGATGGTGGAGAAAGGGGAATCCGAGAAGCCGATCTACACGCTCAGAGGGGAGCGCTAAAACAATAAAAAAGGCGCTTTCACCGTAAGGTGTTGATCGCTAACGACCTCGGCCGTTGAAACCGCACAGCGCCGCTCGCAGGAAGCCCTCGGCGCTGGCGATGCGTCCCATATCGATCGCCCAGCGCCAGCCCAGATAATTGTCGAGATAACGTGTGGCAACGCCGTTGAAATGGCGCAGCCAGCCTTTAAAGCGGCCGTGATAGGCGTTCACGTTTTGCACGTGAATGGCAAGCTGACCGTGCATGCGCTTGCGCACGCCCTGGCGTAGATTGATGGCTTGATGATCGATCCCCGCTTCCCGTGAAAAGGCTCGATAAGCCGCATTGGCGTCGGTCACCAGCATCACGTCGGGCTGCAGCTTTGGCAGCAGGTGGGTATGCAATGCGCTGGCCTTGAGCGCGCCGCGTCCCGCGATAAAATCGATGGTGGCGCCGCTGCGGTCGCGCG
>JAQGNM010000016.1 GCA_028291845.1 Massilia sp.
CGGGGGCGCTGCAGGACCACCGGGCCTGCTGCGGCACCATGAATCTCGCCGAATACTACGCAATCGATCGCGTGCTCGATGGCGAGATGCAGGCGCTGGCGAAGTGGTGCGCGGCGCATGGGCGGACCGGAGTGACCGCGGTTGTCAGCGATGCGATGATTGACACGCACACGCGTTAGCAGGGGGACTGGCACCGGAAGGTGCCTGTCCCATGCCTCTTCACCCACCGCCAAACGATAATTTCCCGTCAAATCGAAAATGGGACAGGCACCTGACGGCGCCAGTCCCCCTGCTGCACAAGCCGCGATCTACATATGCTTATGCGGAATGTGTATGGCGCGTCAATTGTGGGAAAAACCGAATTGCCTTAAAATACAGTGCTTTGCCATGGTTGGCGAACTCATC
The DNA here is from genome assembly GCA_028291845.1 of Massilia sp. GTDB lineage: Bacteria > Pseudomonadota > Gammaproteobacteria > Burkholderiales > Burkholderiaceae_D > JAFCUW01. Next base: position 406 of record JAQGNM010000016.1, read on the forward strand.
CTCCAGCCTGCTTCGGCGCACTACTTCATTCTTCGATAGGACTGTTATGACCCACGTTGTCACCGAATCATGCATCGCTTGCCGCTACACGGACTGCGTCGATGTGTGCCCGGTAGATTGTTTCCGGGAAGGGCCGAATTTCCTCACCATCGATCCTGACGAGTGCATCGACTGCGCCGTCTGCGTCGCCGAGTGCCCCGTGAACGCCATCTATGCCGAGGAAGACGTGCCGGCCGATCAGGTTCAATTTATCAAGATCAACGTCGAACTGGCCCGCAACTGGCCGTCGATCACCAAGACCAAGCCGGCCCTGCCGGACGCGGAAAAGTGGAAAGACGTCAAGGACAAGCTGGACCAGCTGGTCCGCTGAGCCGTCCTTTCTTCACAATTACAGGAATTCAAGCATGACAATTTCTCCCGAGGCGGCCGTTGTCGCTCCCAACAGTTCGTTCGCCGGCGCCATCGACAGCGATGCGGTGATCATCGGCGCCGGCCCGGTCGGTCTGTTCCAGGTGTTCGAACTCGGCCTGCTCGAGATCAAGGCCCACGTCATCGACTCGCTGCCGGCCGTCGGCGGCCAGTGCGTCGAGCTGTATCCCGACAAGCCGATCTACGACATCCCTGCCGTGCCGGTGTGCACCGGCCAGGAATTGACCGACAACCTGCTCAAGCAGATCGAACCGTTCGAGCCGACTTTTCACCTGGGCCAGGAAGTGACCGTCGTGCAGCGCCGTGAAGACGGCCGTTTCAACGTCGAGACCTCGACCGGCACCCGCTTCATCACCAAGACCATTTTTATCGCTGCCGGCGTCGGCTCGTTCCAGGCGCGCACCATCAAGGTCGACGGCATCGAAGCCTTCGAAGGCACCCAGCTGCACTATCGCGTCAAGGAACCTGCCCTGTTCGAAGGCAAGAACCTGGTCATCTGCGGCGGCGGCGACTCGGCCCTCGACTGGGCGTTGAACTTTGTCGGCAAGGCCGAATCGGTGGTGCTGCTGCACCGCCGCGAGGACTTCCGCGCGGCTCCTGCTTCGGTGGCCAAGATGAAGGCCCTGTGCGAAGCCTATGAAATGCAGCTGATCACCGGCCAGGTCACCGGCTTCGACACCAAGGCCGGCCAGTTGACGGAAGTAAAAGTCACCGGCGCCGACGGCGTCACCCGCCGCGTGCCGCTCGACATGCTGCTGGTGTTTTTCGGCCTGTCGCCGAAGCTGGGCCCGATCGCCGAATGGGGCCTCGACATCGAGCGTCGTCAATTAAAAGTGGTCAATACCGAAAAATTCGAAACCAATGTGCCCGGCATTTTCGCCGTCGGCGATATCAACACCTATCCGGGCAAGAAGAAACTGATCTTGTCGGGCTTCCACGAAGCGGCCTTGGCCGCCTTCGGCGCCGCCCCTTATATCTTCCCGGACAAGAAGATTCACATGCAATACACGACGACCTCGCCGAAATTGCACAAGATTCTGGGCGTCGAGACGCCGGTGTTCGACTGACAACGTTCCGTTTCGCTACAGATACAAATGCCCTGCTTGCAGGGCATTTTTTTTGGATGTGTGCTTTAGCACCGACGCGCTGCCGAAAATCGTGATAAAACATTGACTGGAAAAACGCACGACCGTGCAGACAATAGTTCAGTTTCACGTTTAAGTTGTCAACAAGCAGTAAGATCTGGCTGCTAGCCTTTCATGGCGCCACCTACAAGACCGAAAGAAAATCATGCTCTACCAATTGCACGAGATGCAGCGCTCCCTTCTGACACCGATGATGCAGTGGGCCGACGCTTCCGCCAAGTTGTTCTCCAACCCGATTTCCCCGTTTGCCCACACGCCGTTCTCCCAACGGATCGCTGCCGGTTACGAATTGATGTACCGCCTGGGCAAGGATTACGAGAAGCCGGCCTTCGGCATCAAGGACACCGTCATCGACGGCAAGACCGTCGGCATCATGGAACGCACCGTCATCACCAAGCCGTTCTGCCGCTTGCTGCACTTTAAAAAAGACCTCAACGACGCGACTTTTGCTGAACTGAACCAGCCTGCCGTGCTGCTGGTGGCGCCCCTGTCGGGCCACCATTCGACCCTGCTGCGCGACACCGTGCGCGGCTTGCTGCCCAAGCATGACGTCTACATCACCGACTGGACCGACGCCCGCATGGTGCCGCTGTCGGAAGGGCCGTTCCACCTGGACGACTACATTTATTATGTGCAGGATTTCATCCGCCACCTCGGTCCGGACCTGCACGTGATTTCCGTCTGCCAGCCGACGGTGCCGGTGCTGGCCGCCATCTCGCTGATGGCGACCAACAAGGATCCGAAGCTGCCGAAAACCATGACGATGATGGGCGGGCCGATCGATCCGCGCAAATCGCCCACCGCCGTCAATGACCTGGCCACCGAAAAACCGTTTTCGTGGTTCGAGAACACCGTGATCTACGCGGTGCCGGCCAACTACCCTGGCTACGGCCGCATGGTCTATCCGGGCTTTTTGCAGCACGCCGGTTTCATCGCCATGAACCCGGGCCGCCACGCCCAGAGCCACCGCGAGTTTTACCAGCACCTGGTGCGCGGCGACGACGAGCCGGCCGAGAGCCATCGCCAGTTCTATAACGAATACAACGCCGTGCTCGACATGCCGGCCGAGTACTACCTGGAAACCATCAAGACCGTGTTCCAGGACTTCGCCCTGCCGCGCGGCACCTGGGAAGTCGGCGGTCAGCTGGTGCGCCCGCAGGACATCACCACGGTTGCCCTGTTCACCGTCGAAGGCGAACTGGACGACATCTCCGGCGCCGGCCAG
>JAQGNM010000049.1 GCA_028291845.1 Massilia sp.
ACCTGACCGGCTACCGCGACTGTAAACCAGTGCGGGTCGGCAACCAGGCGCAGGAGCACTTCCAGCACGATGTCTACGGCAACATCATCCTCGGCGCCAGCCAGGCGTTTTTCGATCAGCGCCTGTTCCGCCAGCCGGGCCTGGCCGAATTCCATGCGCTCGAAGCGGTCGGCGAGCAGGCTTTCAGGGTGTATGACCAGCCCGATGCGGGCATGTGGGAACTGCGCACCCGCGCGCGCATCCACACCTCGTCGGTGCTGATGAGCTGGGCCGCCTGCGACCGGCTGGCAAAAATCGCCGTCAAGCTGGGTTTGCCGGAACGGGCCCAGTGGTGGGAGGGCCGCGCCACCTTGATCCGCGAGCGCCTGCTGCGCGAAGCATGGAGCGAGGAGCGCCAGGCCTTTGCCGAGAGTTTCGGCGGCAGCGACCTCGACGCCAGCGTGCTGCTGATGGCGGAGGTGAACTTCATCGACCCGATGGATCCGCGCTTCATCGCCACCGTCGACGCCCTCGAAGCGTCGCTGTGCGACGGCCCCTACATGCGCCGCTACGAGGCGCCGGACGACTTCGGTAAACCGGAGACCGCGTTCAACATCTGCACCTTCTGGCGCATCGACGCGCTGGCGCGGATCGGCCGCATCGACCAGGCGCGCGAGGTGTTCCAGGCCATGCTCGACGCCCGCAACCACCTGGGGCTGCTGTCGGAAGACACCCACCCGGTCACCGGCGAGATGTGGGGAAATTTCCCGCAGACGTATTCGATGGTGGGCCTGATCAATTGCGCGATGCGCTTGTCGGCGCCGTGGAACAGCGTGATCTGACCAGCATATTGACTCAGCGACTCAGGCGACGTGCTCCTGGTACCAGTCGATGAAGGCTGCGGCCGGCATCGGCCTGGCAATATGGTAGCCCTGCACCTCGTCGCAATCGAGCCAGTGCAGTGCATCGAGCACCTCGGCCGTTTCCACCCCTTCGGCCACCACCCGGTAGCCGAGCGAGTGCGACATGCCGATCATGGTGGCCACCAGCACGCGGGTGCGCTCGTCGACCGTGATCGAGCCGATGAAGGACTGGTCGATCTTGACCACGTCGGCCGGCAGCTTCTGCAGGTACGACAGGCTGCTGTAGCCGGTGCCGAAGTCGTCGATGGCAAGCAGGATGCCGGCGGCGGCAAGGGTGTGCAGGGCGGCCGCCGAGCGCTGGTGCTGCTCCATGACCGCCGTTTCCGTCACCTCCAGTTCGAGGCATTGCGCCGGCACCCCATGGCGCGCCACGGCGGCGATCACGCGGGCGGCAAAATTGTCTTCCACCAGGTTGGCCGGCGAGACGTTGACCGACACCCGCATGCGCAAGCCGGCCGCCTGCCAGCGCGCCAGTTGCGCCAGGGTGTGTTCGATCACCCACGCGGTGGTGGCGCGGATCAGGCTGGAGCGTTCGACCACCGGGATGAATTCGGCCGGCGACACCGGGCCCAGCTCCGGGTGGGTCCAGCGCAGCAGCGCCTCGGCGCCCAGGCACACGCCGCTGCGCAAATCGACGCGCGGGTGGAACACCAGGTGCAGCTGGTCGCCGCGTTCGAGCGCGGTGCCGAAAGCGTTGAGCAGCGCGAAGCGGCGCTTGTAGAGGTCATCGTGCTGCGGATCGTAGACGCTGACCCGGCCCGGCTTGGCAAGCGCATCGTGGGCGGCGCCGTGGCACCAGCGCAGCACGTCGATTGCGCTGGCCTGGCCGACCACGAACGGCGCCAGGCCGAAGGTGGCGGTGGTGACGAAGCGCGCGCGGCCATGGTCGGCGTGATCGGCCAGCATGTAGCGCAGGCGCGCCACCGCCAGCTCGTGCTCGTCGTTTTGTTCGTGCTGCCCTGGTTGATCGTCGGCCCGCTCGTGGCCGCTGTCGATGATGCAGGCGAACCTGGTGGCGCCGACGTGGAAGATGGTGCGGCCGTCGCCAAGGAAGGCGCGCAGCAGTTCGACCGCCTCGGTCAGCATGGCATCGATGTAGCCGACCCCCATGACGCGCACGGCGGCATCGAGTTCGTCCGGATTGGCCAGGTTGAACATCAAGACCATGCCGCGGCTGCCGGGCGCCCGGTCGCGGCACAAATCGTTGAAGTCCTCGATGAACTGGGTGCGGTTGGGCAGGCCGCTGATGGGATCGAGGCGGCCCAGCGCGTGCTGCAGTTCGATCTGCGCCATCACCATCGCCGCCAGGTCTTCCAGGGTCGAAATCTCCGCCGCCGTCACCTGGCGCGGCGCCATGCCCAGCACGCACATGGCGCCGAGGCAGTAGCCGTCGCGGGTGAACAGGGGGGCGCCGGCATAGAAGCGCACGCCATCGCGCGCCAGCAGGCTGTCGTGCAGCTCGGGATGGTCCAGCATGTCTTCCACCACCAGCAACGCCTGCGACTCGGTGACCGTCGCGCACGGCGTCGGCCGGCGCGGAATTTCGCTGTGCGGTGTGCCGACGCGCGACTTGAACCACTGGCGGTCGCTGTCGGTGAGCGAAACGGCGGCCACCGGCAGGTCGAACAGGCGCGCGGCCATGCGGGTGATGCGGTCGAATGCTTCGCTGGGCGCGGTGTCGAGCAGATCGAGTTCGCGCAGGGCCGCCAGGCGGCGCTGTTCGTAAGGGGTGGGCGGGCACACCGGGGACGTTTGGTATCGGTCCATTTGGTATCGGTCCATCATGCCGCCCTCGCCAGCATCAGCGCGCGCGGCGCCGCCGCGGCACGATGGCCGTCAGGGGCGATGCCACCGCCCTGCGGCACCTTGAACACGTCGACCACCGCCGCCAGTTCGGCCGCCTGCATCTGCAGCGACTGGGCGGCGGCCGCCGCTTCTTCGACCAGCGCGGCGTTCTGGTGGGTGACGTCGTCGAGGTCGGCGACGGCCGTGTCGATATGATCGATGCCGCGCCGCTGGGCCGCCGTGCTGTCGCTGATGCCGGCCATCAGCACGCTGACGCGGCCGATGCCGTCGACCACCTCGCGCATGGTGGCGCCGGCCTGTTCGACCAGCACGGCGCCATCTTCGACCTGTTTGACCGAAGTGCCGATCAACTGCTTGATTTCGCGCGCCGCTTCGGCCGAGCGCTGCGCCAGGCCGCGCACTTCGGCGGCGACCACGGCGAAGCCGCGCCCCTGTTCGCCGGCGCGCGCCGCTTCGACGGCGGCGTTCAGGGCCAGGATATTGGTTTGAAAGGCGATGCCGTCGATCAGGCCGACGATGTCGACGATTTTCTTCGACGACGCGTTGATCAGCGCCATGGTGTCGACCACCCGGCCCACCACCGCGCCGCCGCTGACGGAAACCGCCGATGCCGCCTGCGCCAGCCCGCTCGCCTGCGCGGCGTTGTCGGCAGTGCTGCGCACCGACTCCACCAGCTGCTTCATCGACGCCGCCATCTCCACCAGCGCCGAGGCCTGGTGCTCGGTGCGCTCGGACAGGTCGAGGTTGCCCGAGGCGATTTCGGCGGTGGCGCCGGCGATGGTGTCGGTGCCGCTGCGGACCTTGCCGACGATGGCGGTGAGGCTGTCGCGCATCTGCATGATGGAGAACAGCAGGCTGCCGCTGTCGCCGCTGGCGGTGCGCACTTCGACATTCAGGTCGCCGCGGGCGATGCGGTCGGCGATCTCGGCGGCGTAGTTCGGCTCGCCGCCCAACTGGCGCAACAGGCCGCGCGTGATCGGCACGGCGATGGCCGCCGCCACCAGCATGCTCAGCACCGTGACCGCGACGATCCAGCGCAGCGATTGCACGTACTCCAGGTCGGCATCCGCCGCCGCCTGGCGCGATTGCGCCTGCACCGCGCGCAGCACGACGTCGATATCGGCAACGATGCGTCGGCGCAGGGGGCTGCATTCGTCCACCAGGAAGCGGCCATATTGTTCCATCTGCTTGGCGTCGCGATAGCCGCGCGGCCGTTTTAGTTCTTCGGCCATGCGCAGCAGGCCGGCGCTTACGCTGGCGAATTGCACGTCGCCGGCAAACCGCGGCGCGACCTCTTTCAGCGCCGCCAGGTAGATGGCTTTCTGGGCATCGAGGATGTCTAGTTCGCGCGCGGCGTCGGCCGGACTGGTGAAAATGTAGGCGTTACGCGCCGCCAGTCCGGTCTGGGCGAGCGCTTCGCGCAGGACGTACAGCGGTTCGAGCTTGTCGTTGAGGACTTGTTCCTCTCGATCGACGGCGCCGGCGAGGGCGCCGAGGCGCATGATCGAAAACACTGCCAGCACCAGCAGCAGGGCGACGACGGTGGCGAAACCGGCGTATAACTTGGTGCCGATACGGAATTGATTGAATGTTTTCATGACGTTGTTGGCGAGGTGTGCTCGATGTTTTACAGATGTGAATTGACGAAAATGACGAAAATGACGATTTGGTGATGCCAGAATGCACTACTAATTTCGTTTTGTACACAAATATTTGCTTAAACTGCGCTGTTCGCTGTAATCTGCGAGCGAGCCCGCTGTCGCGGGGAGTTCCCGATCCTGTAGCACACATGAAATTCCACACATGAAATTTGACGATCACGATGCTGCCCACAATGCCTCGCCCCATGCGCGGCCGCCGCAGGAGCAGGTGCTCACCACCAGGGGCGCCGCGCAGATGCTGGGGGTGGCCGTCAGCACGGTGCAGCAGTGGGTCGATTCCGGGCGTTTGCGCTCGTGGAGCACGCCGGGCGGGCACCGCCGCATTCCCGTGCAGGCGGTGCGCCAGTTGATGGACAGGGATGAGGAGAGGGCGCCGTCCGCGCAGCCGGCGCTGTTGGAGATGCTTGACAGCGCCGCCAAGGCGGCGCCGCCGGCCGCGGGCAGTTACCCGGTCGGCCTGGACGAAACCGCCCGCGTGCGCGCGGTGATGGACTCGGGCTTGTTCGACAGCGGCCCGCAGGCGAGCTACGATCGCCTGGCGGCGCTGGCCGGGCAGGTCGCCGGTACCCCGCTTGCCCTGTTTACCTTGTTGGGCCACGAGCGCCAGTGGTTCAAGGCGCGCGTCGGTCTGGCGATGCACGATTCGCCGCGCTGGTGGGCGTTTTGCAATTACACGGTGCTGTCGGACCAGCCGCTGGTGGTGCCGGACGCGCGCCAGGACGAGCGCTTTTGCCACAATCCCTTCGTCACCAACGAGCAGGTGCGCTTCTATGCCGGCTATCCGGTGCACGACGACGGCGGCCATCGGATCGGCGCCCTGTGCGTGCTCGACTACGTGCCGCGCACCCTCGATCGCCAGCAGTTGTGGGGTTTGGGCGAGCTGGCCACGCTGGTCTCGGACGAGGTGGCGCGCAGCCAGGCCGGCGCGATTACACTGCCACCGGCGCCTTGATGTGCGGGTGCGGCTCGTAGCCGGCGATTTCGAAGTCGTCGAAGCGGTAGTCGAACAGCGAGGCGGGCTTGCGCTCGATGATCAGGCGCGGCAGCGGTTTCGGCTCGCGTGACAGCTGCAGCTCGACCTGCTCGAGGTGGTTGGCGTACAGGTGGCAGTCGCCGCCGGTCCAGATGAAGTCGCCCACCTCGAGATCGGCCTGCTGCGCCATCATATGGGTCAGCAGGGCGTACGAGGCGATATTGAAAGGCACGCCCAGGAAGATATCGGCGCTGCGCTGGTACAACTGGCAGCTCAACTTGCCATCGGCGACGTAGAACTGGAACAGCGCGTGGCAGGGCGGCAGCTTCATGTTCGGCACGTCGGCCACGTTCCAGGCCGAGACGATCATGCGGCGCGAGTCCGGATTTTGCTTGATCTGCTCGAGCACCTGGGCGATCTGGTCGATATGGCCGCCGTCCGGGGTCGGCCAGTTGCGCCACTGGTAGCCATAGATCGGACCGAGGTTGCCCTGATCGTCGGCCCAGTCGTCCCAGATTTTCACGCCGTGCTCTTTGAGGTAGGCGATGTTGGTGGAACCCTGCAGGAACCAGATCAGCTCATGGATGATCGATTTCAGATGCAGCTTCTTGGTGGTCACCAGCGGAAAGCCGTCCTGCAGATTGAAGCGCATCTGGTAGCCGAATACTGATTTGGTGCCGGTGCCGGTGCGGTCGGTCTTGGTGGTTCCGTGGTCGCGCACGTGGCGCATGAAATCGAGATATTGGCGCATAAGTAAATCAAACAAAAGTGAAAACCTACTTTTGTTTGGATCGAAGTGCCAAAAACGCCCGGCCGAGCCGTGCATTTTTGAGGAAAGTAAACCCGATTCGGAACTGCTGTCGCCTCGGGGCGTGGTACTGGTGCGCTGCTTACTGTATTTTACAGCGCAGCGTTCAGCAAGGCGAGCGCCGCCACCACCTGCTCATCCGCCAGCCCCAACAAATTATCCCCCACGTACAGCTCCACATAACTCGTGTCCGGCAGCGCCGCGTGGTTGGCGCGGCCGAACAGCCAGACGCCGTGCTCGCGGGCGATGGCGTCGCGGATGGCCAGCGCCCGCTCGCGCGACACCGGCAGGTGCAGATGCAGCATGTTCGCTTGCGGCGCCGCCGGGTTCACTTGCAAGCGCGGGAAGGCGCGCAGCAGTTCGTAAAATTCAAGCGTGCGCTGGAAATATGCCGGCATCGCCGCCAGCCGCTGGTCGAACTGCATGGCGGCCGCCACCACGTAAGGCGAGCGGTGAATGACGTTGCCGCCCTGGCGCCGGAACCATTCCGCGGCGCGGCCGACAAAACCGGCGCTGCCGGCCAGCATGGCGCCGCCGAGGCCGCCGATGCCCTTGTACAGCGACACATACACCGAATCGAAGCCGGCCGCCAGTTCGGCGGGCGTCTTGCCCATGCCGGCCGCCGCCTCCCACAGGCGGGCGCCGTCCATGTGCAGATGCGCGCCGCGCTCGCGGCAGTGCGCCTTGATCGCTTCGATCTCCTGCCACGTTGGATTCTGGCCGCCGATTTCGCGCATCGGCATTTCCATGGCGACCGCGCCCAGCTTGTCCGGCACCGCGGCCAGATCGGCGGCTGTCCACGGCCTGTGTCGGTCGCCCACCGCCAGCGCATCGAAGTGGCCGAGCAGCTGGTAGTTCGATTTTTCGTGTACAAAAATGTGCGAGGTCGGATGCAGGGCCACCAGGCGGCTGACGCGGTCCTGCACGGCCAGGCGCAAGGCGGTGACCTGGGCCATGGTGCCGCTGTTGCAGAACACGGCGGCCTCTAAGCCGAGCAGGGC
>JAQGNM010000053.1 GCA_028291845.1 Massilia sp.
TGGCGGCCGGTCATATCGTCATCCTCGGCGCCGGCGTGGTCGGCACCAATGCCTTGCAGATGGCGGTGGGCACCGGCGCGCGCGTTACCGTGCTCGATAAAAACATCGACCGCTTGCGCCAGCTCGACCTGGTGTTCGGCAACCGCATTGCCACGGTGTATTCGAACACCGCCGCCATCGAAGAGGCCGTGCTTTCCGCCGATCTGGTGATCGGCGGCGTGCTGGTGCCGGGCGCGGCTGCCCCGAAGCTGGTCACGCGCGCCATGATCGCCCGCATGAAACAGGGGGCGGTGGTGGTCGACGTCGCCATCGATCAGGGCGGTTGCTTTGAAACCTCGCACGCCACCACCCATGCCGAACCGACCTATGTGGTTGACGGCGTGATTCATTATTGTGTAGCGAACATGCCAGGCGCGGTGGCGCGCACCTCGACGTTTGCCTTGAACAACGCCACCATCGGCCACGCGGTGGCGCTGGCAAATAAAGGCTGGCGCCAGGCGCTGCGCGACGATGTGCACCTGAAAAACGGTTTGAATGTGTGCCAGGGCAAGGTCACCTACCAGGCCGTTGCCGAGGCCCTTGGCTACGACTTCGTGCCGGCCGACAGCATGCTTGCCTGAGATGTTTGCTGGCAAAACCGTTTGATTATATAAAACGCGTAGTTGGCGGCCACCGCCCGCACAAAGTGCAAAAAGTCGGTGGCCGCTTTTTCATTGGCGTTGTCGGAAATCGTGCGCATGACGGCAAACGGCACGTTCAACTCAAAACACACCTGGGCCACCGCCGCCCCTTCCATTTCCACCGCCAATAAACCCGGATGGTCGTCGCCCAGCCGGTTGATGCGCGCGGCGTTGTGAATGAACTGGTCACCGCTGGCCACCAGCCCCCGGTGCACGCGTACTGCGGATAAACCAAACAGCTGTTTATCGCCATCGCCGATGGCGTCGCCCAGGTCGCCCTGGACGAAAGCCGCGGCAGCCTGCGCCAGACATGTTGTCAAAAGCGCATCGGCGGCAAAATGACTGAGGCCCGTCAGCGGTATTTCGCATGGCGGGAACAAGGGACTGGCATCCATATCGTGCTGCACCAGGGTATCGGCCACCACGATATCGCCCACCGTCACGCCGTTGCCGGCGGATCCGGCGACGCCTGTGAACAGGATGTGGCTTACCCCAAACTTTTCAACAAGCAAAGTCGCCGTCATGGCGGCGGCGACTTTACCGATGCGCGAGAGCACGCACACAGCCTCGATGCCCCACAGGGTGCCGGTGGTGTAGTCGCGCCGGCCGTGGATGTGCGTGGCGGCCCCTTGCATGGCCTCTACCAGGCCTTGTTGCTCTTCCTGGAGGGCGCTGATGATGCCGAGACGTACGATCGGATGCGTATTCATGGTCTGGAAGACGGTTCGAATGCTGGATTTTTCACGGGCGCGACAGTTTTCCACCGGCCTGCGCGGTTTACTGTTTTATACAAAGATAGGTATACAAAGGTAGTAGTAATAGTAGGGCCTGGCAACTACTGTGGATAAGTCCAGAATTATCAACAGCCTCAATGGTTTACGCGCATGACAAGCGGACTGGTAAACATTGTATCGAACGGGGAGAGTTGTTGGACAATTTTGCCGCTGTGCGAGTTTTGTCTGGTTTTGCACAAACCGCCCTGTGGATATCCAACAGCTTATCCACAAGCCACGAACGGGCTGAAAAAAGCCGGTTTTGCAATTTGTTGGCTCAACGAAATTTTTTTTGAAAAATCCCAGAATTTCAAAATCGGCAAGCGGCGATTTGCGGGCTGCATTTTGGGGTCCGGTTTTTGAATTTTTCCTTGAATTGTTTACTTAACAAAGCTGGTATACAAGTTTAGTAGTAGTTGTTAACAGGACTGATTTTCTGTGGATAAGCCCATATAAACGCGTTGAATCAAGCACTTGCACGTTGTACAAAGGTGTTAACGATTGTGTATGATGGTCGAACCATTTCTGGACAAAAATGGGGCTGTGCATAAAATGGGTTTTATCCACATTCGGTGCCTGTGGATATCCAGACACTTATCCACAGGAGGCTGTATGAATGCCTTGAATCTGCTTCAATCCTTGTCTCCCCCCGTTATCCAGGGGCCGATGGCCGGTGGTTTTTGTACGCCGGCGCTGATCGCCGCGGTGTCGAACGCCGGCGGACTAGGCAGTCTGGCCGGCTCACTGCTGGCGCCCGCCGCCTTGCGCGAACAGGTGGCGCAGATCCGTGTCCTGACCACGCGGCCGTTTCTATTGAATTTTTTTGTCCAGCAGACGCCGGCGCCCAGCGAAGCCGAAATTGCCGCCGCCAGCGAATTGCTGCGGCCAGTGTGGCAGCCGCTCGGTTGGCAAGCGCTGCCCAGGCCGGCGCAGTGGTGCCAGGATTTTCAGGCGCAGTTCGAGACCTTGCTCGAACTCGCGCCGACAGTCGCCAGTTTTACGTTTGGCATCCTCGATGGCGCCCAGGTCGAGCGGCTGCACGCGGCCGGCATCATGGTGATCGGCACCGTCACCACGGTGGCCGAAGCGCTGGCCTGGCAAGCGGTCGGCGCCGACGCGGTGATCGCATCGGGCATGGAAGCAGGGGGCCACCGCGGCACTTTTATTGGCCGGCAGGAAGACGCCACCTTGGCGGCGCGCCAGTTGTGGCCGCTGGTGGCGCAGGCGGTCGACATTCCGGTGATTGCCGCCGGCGCCATCATGGACGGAAAAGACATCTCCGCCGCTATCTCTGCGGGCGCCGTCGCCGTGCAGATGGGCACGGCTTTCCTGGTGAGCGACGAAGCGGCGGTCCACCCCGCCTATAAACAGAAACTGTTGGCCGGAAATGCCAGGACCCGCCTGACCCGGGCCTTCTCCGGCCGCTACGCGCGCGGCATCGTTAATGGATTCATGGGCAAAATGGCAGGTGTGGAAGCGCAGGTTCCGGCGTATCCTGTTCAGAATGCGCTGACCGGCAGCATCCGCGCCGCCGCCGCAACCGCCAACGACCCGGAGATGATGTCGCTGTGGGCGGGCGCCGGCGTCAACCGGACGCGCGCCATGCCGGCAGCGCAATTGATGGCGACCCTGGCGGCGGAGTTGGCGGCGGTGCGCACAGCATAAAATGGCTAAAAGCAGGTAATAACAGTAAGTAATTAAGGAGACATGCTTGGAATCGGCAGGACACTACGACTACATCATCGTCGGCGCAGGCACGGCCGGCTGCTTGCTGGCAAATCGCCTCACCCGCAACAAGGACCACAAGGTGCTGCTGATCGAAGCGGGCGGCAAGGACGATTATTTATGGATCCACATCCCGGTCGGCTACCTGCATTGCATCGGCAATCCCAGAACCGACTGGCTGTATCAAACCGAGCCGGACGCCGGCCTCGGCGGACGATCGCTGATCTATCCGCGCGGAAAAGTGTTGGGGGGATCGTCATCCATCAACGGCATGATCTACATGCGCGGCCAGAAGGGCGATTATGATCACTGGGCCGACCTGACCGGCGATCCCAGCTGGCGCTGGGACCAGGTGCTGCCCCTATTTATGCAGACGGAAAACCACCACGCTGGCGCCAGCCGCCTGCACGGCGCCGACGGCGAGTGGCGGGTGGAAAAACAGCGGCTGTCATGGCAAATCCTCGACGCCTTCAGGGAGGCGGCCGACCAGGTCGGCATTCCCAAGATCGACGATTTCAATGGCGGCGATAACGAGGGCAGCGCGTATTTCGAGGTCAATCAAAAACGCGGCATCCGCTGGAACACCGCCAAGGCGTTTTTAAGACCGGTGGCGCAGCGGCCCAATCTGACCATCAAGACCGGCTGCCACGTCGAGCGCCTGTTGATCGACAAGAATGACAAAAGCGACAATGGCGCCGTCTGCCGCGGCGTTGAATTCAGCGGCGGCGGCAAGCGCTTTACTGCCACTGCGCAACGGGAAACCTTGTTGGCTGCCGGCGCCATCGGCTCGCCGACGATATTGCAATTGTCCGGGGTCGGTCCGGCCGCTGCCCTGCATGCGCTCGGGATTACGCCGCTGGTCGACCGCGCCGGCGTCGGCGAGAATTTGCAGGATCACTTGCAACTGCGCATGGTCTACAAGGTCAGCAAGGCCAGGACCCTCAATACCACGGCAGCCAGCTGGTTCGGCAAGATGAAGATCGGCCTCGAATACACCTTGCGCCAGAGCGGGCCGATGTCGATGGCGCCATCGCAACTGGGCGCGTTTGCAAAATCCGACCCGGCACAGCCATCGGCGAATTTGCAGTACCACGTGCAACCGCTGTCCCTGGAAAAATTCGGCGATCCCCTGCACCCGTTCCCCGCGTTCACCGCCAGCGTGTGCAATCTGCGCCCCAGCTCGCGCGGCCACGTGCGTCTGGCCAGCGGCGACAGCACGGCGGCGCCCAGGATATCGCCCAATTATTTGAGCACGGCCGAAGACCGCAAGGTCGCGGCCAGCGCAGTGACCTTGACGCGCAAAATCGTGGCGGCGCCGGCGCTGGCCAAATATGGTCCGGTGGAATACAAGCCCGGCCTTGCCTACACCAGCGAGGAGCAATTGGCGGAAGCGGCCGGCCTGATCGGCACGACGATTTTTCACCCGGTCGGCACCTGCAAGATGGGCGCCAGCGGCGATCCGCTGGCGGTGGTCGGCAGCGATCTAAAAGTGTTCGGGGTGGCGGGATTGCGCGTGATCGACGCCTCGGTGATGCCGACCATCACCTCGGGCAATACCAATTCGCCGACCCTGATGATTGCCGAAAAGGCGGCGCAGGCGATCATGCGCGAGGCGGCATTGTGACCGCATGAACTGTTCAAAAAGATTGGCGGGCATCTGGCGGACAATGGCGCGCAGAATGCCCCAAAACAGGGCGCTTTCGCTGGTATTTATACCGTATTGTGACGACCTGGGTAACTGTGTATTATCGTGAGCAAATAACATAGCAGTATCATAAAAAATATTCGGAGACACAATGACTGACGTCATCTTGGAAACCCGTAACTTGACCAAAGAGTTCAAGGGTTTTACGGCGGTGAGTGACGTGAATTTGAGCGTCCAGCGCGGCCACATCCACGCCTTGATCGGTCCCAACGGCGCCGGCAAGACCACCTGTTTTAATTTGCTGACCAAGTTCCTGGTGCCGACCTCGGGCCAGATCCTGTTCAATGGCAAGGACATCACCGCTGCGGCGCCGGCGCAAATCGCCCGCATGGGCATCATCCGGTCGTTTCAGATCTCGGCGGTGTTCCCCCATCTGACCGTGCTGCAAAACGTGCGCATCGGCTTGCAGCGCCAGCTGGGCACCTCGTACCACTTCTGGAAAAGCGAGCGCTCGCTGTCGCAATTGAACGGGCGCGCCATGCAGCTGCTGGCCGAAGTCGATCTGGCCGAGTTTGCCGACACCGTCACCGTCGACATGCCGTACGGCCGCAAGCGCGCGCTGGAAATCGCCACCACCCTGGCGATGGAACCGGAATTGA
>JAQGNM010000080.1 GCA_028291845.1 Massilia sp.
GCCTGACCCTGGGTATGAAGCTGGAAAACTGGCCGCCTGCCGGCCTGGAGAAGTAATTTGCTGTACCCGGCCAAGCGTGTTGCCTGGCCGATTTAACCTTAATAACCGGTCCGCGAATTATGCAAGATTGTGCATAATTCGATCGAAGAACTGGAATAAAACCGAAAGGATGTACCATGCGTCACCGTCACGGCCTTCGCAAGCTGAACCGTACTTCGTCCCACCGTCTCGCCATGCTGCGCAACATGACCGTCTCCCTGCTGCGTCATGAAGCCATCAAGACGACCCTGCCAAAAGCCAAGGAACTGCGCAAAGTTGTTGAGCCGATCCTGACCATGGGCAAGACCGACACCCTGGCCAACAAGCGTCTGGCATTCTCGCGTCTGCGTGACCGCGAAATGGTCCTGAAATTGTTCGCTGAACTGGGCCCACGCTACGCCAACCGTAACGGTGGCTACCTGCGTATCCTGAAAATGGGTTTCCGCGTCGGCGACAATGCACCGATGTGCTACGTCGAACTGATGGACCGTCCTGAAGTCTCGGACGTCGATGCTGCTCCAACCGCCGAGTAATCGACGCTGCAGGCAGCACCAAAAATGCCGCTCACCGAGCGGCATTTTTTATGGGAAAGTGACAGGTATAATGCTTGACTGCATGCGGCTGCGTCTTTTCGACATCTGGCGTCGCTGGCGGCCTTACCGAAAGAGCACGGCATGATTGAACGTATCCTGGCGCTTGCCGTCACCACTGAATTCGATGTCATCGGCGCGCGCCAGCGCGCCCGCCAGATCGCCGCCGCTTGCGGTTTTACGGCGCTCGACCAGGCGCGCATCGCCACCGTCGTCTCCGAACTTGCCCGCAACATTTTCAACTACGCCGGTGCCGGTACGGTCTCTTTCGCCATCGCCGGCGATGAAGCGCCGCAACAATTGTTAATCACCCTGGAAGACCAGGGCGGCGGCATCGCCGATGTCGACCTGATCCTGTCCGGCCGTTACCGTTCGACCACCGGCATGGGGCTGGGCATCTTGTCGGCGCGGCGCCTGATGGACCGTTTCGATCTGGTCAGCGGCCCGGCCGGCAGCAAGATTACCGTCGGCAAGCGGTTGCCGGCGCAATCGGCATTGATGTCGGCGCACACCTTCGCCCCGCTGGTGGCCCAGTTCGAGTCCTTGCCGAACAACGCCGCCTTGTCGGAGGCGCGCCAGCAGAACCGCGAATTGACCGAAGCGCTGGCCGCGCTGCAACTGCGCCAGGACGAGCTGATGCTGGCGACCACGCGCCTCGAAGAAACCAATTGCCGCGTCGAAGCGCTCAACACCATGCTCGACGACAAAGCGGCGGCCCTGCAGCGCGCCGACCGCAGCAAGGACGAATTTCTCGCCATTCTCAGCCACGAGCTGCGCGGCCCGCTGTCGGCTGCCGGCATGGCCGCCCAGTTGCTGCAATCGAAAACCGTCGGCATCGGGCGCGCCGCCCAACTGGGCGAATTGATCACCCGCCAGGTGGTGCATATGAGCAAACTGGTGGAGGATTTACTGGACGTCTCCCGCGTCAGCCGCGGCCTGGTGCAGATCGACAGGGGGCCGGTGGAGTTGCATGAAGTGGTCCTTGCCGCGGTCGAGCAGGTGCAATCTGCTGCCAATCTCAAGCGCCACAGCCTCGAGCAGCACGTCGGCCGCGCCCGTCTGCTGGTGCTGGGCGACCGCACCCGCCTGGTACAAATCGTCAGCAATCTGCTGACCAATTCGATCCGCTACACCGACGATGGCGGCGTCATCGCGATCCGCCTCGAAACGCAGGGCCCGATGGCGGTGCTGCACGTGATCGACAATGGCAGCGGTATCGGTCCGGCATTGATGCCGCGCCTGTTCGACCTGTACGTGCAGGCCGAACGCTCGTCCGACCGCACCGGCGGCGGCCTGGGGCTGGGCCTGGCGCTGGTCAAGAACCTGGTCGAAGCGCACGAGGGAACGGTGGCTGCGGCCAGTCCAGGCGAGGGGCAGGGCAGCACATTCACCGTGCGCCTGCCCTTGTACATCGAGCGCCGCACGCCGTAAATCGTGTCCGTGCGCTGGCGGCAATAAATTGCCTGCACGGTGTAAGATGCTGGCTGCCGCCGTTCTCCACCCAGGAAAATCATGTTTCAAGTGTTGCCCCGCCTGTTCGCCTTTTTTCTGTTGATGTGGGCGGCGCTGAGCGGCGCCCAGGCGGCCGACGATTATCTGCCGCCGGATCAAGCCTTCAAATTTTCCGCGCGCATGCAGGATGGCAGCCACGTCGCGGTGACCTACGAGATCGCCGAAGGTTACTACATGTACCGGGAGCGTTTTAAATTTGGCGCGGACGGCGCCACCGTCGGCCAGCCGGTATTCCCCGCCGGTAAAGTCAAATTCGACGACACCTTTCAAAAGAACGTAGAAACCTACCGCTCGTCCGTCACCATCATCGTCCCCGTCAATGCGCCGGGACTGTTCACTTTTACCGCGCAATCGCAGGGCTGCGCCGATGCCGGCCTGTGCTACGCACCGCAGGACGCCAGCGCGCGCCTGATGGGCAACAGCACGGCAACCTCGCCCGATGCCGCCCTGGGCGCGGCGCCCGCATCGAGCCAGGCGCCGGTGGCGGCGACCGCGCCGGTGCCTAGCGCGCCTGCAGCGGCCGCCAAACCGGCGGCGCCCACCTCGGATCTGGGCAGCATCGCCCTGGTGCTGGGCGGCGGCCAGTTGCTGGCCATCGTGCCGGCCTTTTTTCTGCTCGGCCTGGGGCTGGCGTTCACCCCCTGCGTGCTGCCGATGGTGCCGATCCTGTCGTCGATCATCGTCGGCGAGGGCGCCGACATCAAGCGCGGGCGCAGCCTGGCGCTGTCGGTCGCCTACGTGCTCGGCATGGCCATCGTCTACACGGCGCTGGGCGTCGCCGCCGGCCTGGCCGGCGAAGGTCTGGCCGCTGCGCTGCAAAATCCGTGGGTGCTGGGGGCGTTCGGCCTGGTGATCGTCCTCATGTCGCTGTCGATGTTTGGATTCTACGAATTGCAGATTCCCAGCAGCCTGCAAAGCAAACTGGCCGGCGCCTCCGGCAAGCAAAAGTCCGGCAAGCTGGGCGGGGTGTTCGTCATGGGCGCCATTTCGGCGCTTATCGTCGGCCCCTGCGTGGCAGCCCCGCTGGCCGGCGCGCTGGTCTACATCAGCGCCTCGCGCGACGTCTTCATCGGTGGCGCCGCGCTGTTTTCGATGGCGATCGGCATGAGCATTCCCCTGTTGCTGGTGGGCGTCTCGGCCGGCTCGCTGCTGCCCAAGGCCGGTCACTGGATGAACTCCGTCAAGCGCTTCTTCGGCGTACTGATGCTGGCGATGGCGATCTGGCTGGTCTCTCCCGTGCTGCCGGTCAAACTGCAGATGCTGGCCTGGGCCGCCTTGCTGCTTGGCTACGGCTTTTATTTGATGCGCCCGACCCGCCTGTGGGCCGCCAACGCGTTTGGGGCGGCGCTGGCCGTGCTGGGCATCCTGCAGCTCATCGGCATCGCCAGCGGCGGGCGCGATCCGCTGGCGCCGCTGTCCCATCTGGCAGCGGCCAGCCATGCCGAGTCCGGCCTGAAATTTACCCGCATCAAAACCGTCGATCAGCTCGACGCCGCCCTGGCCCAGGCCGGCGGCAAGACCGCCATGCTCGATTTTTATGCCGACTGGTGCGTGTCCTGCAAGGAAATGGAAAAGCTGACCTTCGTGGTGCCCAAGGTCAAAGCCAGGCTGGCCGATAGCTTGCTGCTGCAGGCCGACGTCACCGCCAACGACGAGGCCGACAAAGCATTATTGAAACGCTTTAATTTGTTCGGGCCGCCAGGAATCATCTTGTTCGACAAGACCGGCAAGGAAATTGCCGACAGCCGCGTGGTGGGATACCAGGATGCGGAAAAATTCAGCAACTCACTGGCGAAACTGAATTAATTAATACTCAATGGCGCCGCTCGACATATTAAAGAAGTCGAACCCGCCGCGTCCCGCAGCGCCCGCTGGCGGCATCGTCACCTCGTCGTTGACGGGCGCACCGCCCATTAAACCGTCGAGTTCCTCGCGCATGGCCTGCGCCACCTCCGCCCCCTTGGCCTTGATCACCGCCTGCAGAAACGGCGTGCGCAGCTCCCGCAAGTCGTCGACGCCGACGGCTTTTTCCACTTTCAGCTGCAACATCACCCCGCGCAAGCCGATCCCCGCCTTGATGCTGCGGTTATAAAACGCGTATAGCAGGCGGAACTGTTCGGCGGCATCGCCGCGTGCCGGTGCGCTCGAGGCAATGGCGTCGTCGATGGCGTCGGCCGCTACATCGACCGCCTCGACAGCGGCGGCCGGGGGTACTGCCGCGATCCTGGCCGCCTGGCGCGCCAGTGCGCGGGCGCGCGCCGAGGCGGGACCAGCTTCA
>JAQGNM010000091.1 GCA_028291845.1 Massilia sp.
TGCGCGTACCGTGCCGGTCGACAACCTTGTCGACTAGCGCGACTGGCGGTTCGGCGAGAATGCTGACCGACGGCGCCACGATCTCGACTTTGTCCGGACCGAGTTCCTTGATGGCCAGCAGCGCTTCGTTTTCCCAGGCGATCAGCACGTCGCCGATGCCGCGTTCGACAAACGTGGTGGTGGCGCCGCGCGCGCCCGAGTCGAGCACCGGCACGTTGCGGTAGAGCTTGCCGATAAAATCGCGCGCGGTCGCTTCCGAGCCGCCCGGCTGACGCAGGGCATAGCCCCACGCCGCCAGGTGATTCCAGCGGGCGCCGCCGGAAGTTTTCGGGTTCGGGGTGATGACGGAAATGCCGGGCTTGACCAGGTCATTCCAGTCCTTGATGCCTTTGGGATTGCCCTTGCGGACCAGGAACACGATGGTCGAGGTGTAGGGCGCGCTGTTATGTTGCAGGCGTTTTTGCCAGGCCGGATTGACCAGGCCCCGTTCGGCGATGGCGTCGATGTCGCTGGCCAGCGCCAGGGTGACGACGTCCGCTTCCAGGCCGTCGATGACCGAGCGCGCCTGCTTGCCCGAGCCGCCATGCGACTGCTTGACGGTGACGGTGTCGCCCGTCCTGGCCTTCCACTGGCGGGCAAAGGCACCGTTAAAATCCTGGTACAACTCGCGGGTCGGGTCGTACGACACGTTGAGCAGGGTAATATCGGCAGCGGCCACCATGGCCGCCTGCGACAGAAGCATGACCGCGAGGACTGTTTGACTTATTTTTTTCAGCAGCATGATCGAAATCTTTCGTGACAAGGGAAACGCCAGCGTACGCATGGCTTGTCCAAAAGGGAACGAAGGAAACCGAGTGACGATATGCGTTTTTTAAAGAGCCGAAAAACTCGCCGAGGCTGCTTGATCGGTGCGCGACGATTAGGTGAAATTGACGTGACGGCAATCTCGTGCGAAGGTGGGCACGAGACTGACCACCGACACCGCGCCAAGCAACTGATCCACGAAAATTAGTGCGCCTTCGACAAAATCAGCAACCAGCGGCGCAGCAGCAGCACCTCGAGGTGGCCTGGTTCGACACCGGTATCGCATTCGATGATCGGGTTGACCGCATAGAAGCGCTTGCGGAAATCGCGGGTGACCAGCACTTCACGGCGGCCGAAGCGCAGGGTGAAGGAGGTGGGAGCGTATTCCATGCCGAAAGCGTTGTTCAAGGTGGTCATGTCGAAGTCCTTTAGTAAGGGTTGTTATGCGCTTGTGAGGCGTTGTCCAGAGATTCAAGAATAGCACAACCACTGTATAAATCCACAGCTACTGTACAAATACACAGTAAATTTTAATATTGTCGTTTTTACGCCAAGGTCCCGATGTCGACTTCTTTTTTGTCCCGTCTGCAACGTTTTTCCGCCGCCCGCCTGTCGCCCGAAGGCGCCGCCGGCGCCCACCTGACTCTCGGCGTGGCGATGCTGTTTATCGGCATGCTGGCGTTCGGCTTCATCGCCGACGACGTGGTGTCGAACGAAGAGCTGGCCCAGCTCGACGTTGCCGTCGCCCACTGGTTTCACGTGCGCGCCACGCCGCCGATGACGGCGTTCATGATGGCGGTGACGAACCTGCATGGCGGCATCATCGGCGGCCTGCTCGGGCTGTCGCTGCTGGGGTATTTTTATGTGCGCAAACTGCGCTGGTGGCTACTTGCCGGAATGATCATCCTGCCGGGCGGCACTTTGCTCAATGTGCTGATAAAGTACACTTTCCAGCGCGCGCGCCCCAGCTTCGATGCGCCCTTGCTGACCCTGACGACCTACAGTTTTCCCAGCGGTCACACGGCCTTCGCCGCCATGTTCTACGGCTTGCTGGCATGCTGGGCGGTGGCCCACCTGCGCGGCGCCGCCGCGCGCGCCGCGGTGGCGCTGGCGGCTTGCGCGATGGTGGCGCTGGTGGGCGTGAGCCGCATGTATTTGGGCGTGCACTACCTCACCGATGTGATGGCGGCCACCGCCGAAGGCTGCATCTGGCTGGCGCTGTGCATTACCACGGTGTCGACCCTGCGCCGGCGCAGGGAAGGCAAAAGACAAACCGGCAAACTCGACGACTTATAAATAGGAGCAGCACCTGGACGATTCGATCAAGCCGGCAATGCAGGCACCAACAACACCGGGGCCCGCCAAGGCACGGCGCAACAACATCGCCGTCGTCATCAACGGCGGCGCCGGCGCCGGGCATGACGACCAGGCGGCAAGCCAATTGCGCGAAAAATTCGCCGCCGCCGGCTGCCACGCCACCATCACCCTGGCCAGGAGTGGCGAGGAGATGATTTCCACAGCGCAGCAGGCGCTGCGCGACAAGGTCGACGCCATCGTCGCCGGCGGCGGCGACGGCACCATCAATGCGGTGGCCTCGGTAGTGGCAGGCAGCGACATGCCGTTCGGCGTGCTGCCGCTGGGCACCCTGAATCACTTCGCCAAGGATGTCGGCGTGCCGCTGACCCTCGACGAGGCGGTGCGCAATGTCGCCACCGGCATCCTGATCGCCGTCGATGTCGGCGAAGTGAACGGCCGCATTTTCTTGAACAATTCAGGCCTGGGCCTGTATCCCGACATCGTCCACGACCGCGAAAAACAGCAATCGCGTCTGGGCCGCGGCAAGTGGCTGGCGGCGCTGTGGGCCAGCGTGGCCGCGTTGCGCCGCTATCCCTTCCTCAAGCTGACCTTGTGCATCAAGGGCCACAACCACCTGCGCACGACGCCGTTCGTTTTCATCGGCAACAACGAATACAGCATGGCCGGCCTGTCGATCGGCGAGCGCGCCACCTTGCAGGACGGGCTGCTCAGCGTCTACGTGGCCCAGCGTCCGGGGCGCCTGGGTCTGTTGCGCTTCGGCTGGCGCGCGCTGTTCGGCAAGCTGGCCGCCGAGCGCGATTTCGACGCCATGTTGTGCGACCAGTTCGACATCGCCACCGAGCATAAACGCCTGCGCGTGGCCACCGATGGCGAGGTGACGGTGATGGAGACCCCCTTGAAGTACAAGATTCGGCCGGGCGCGCTGCGCGTCATCGTGCCGGCGGACAAATAAACATCAACAAGGAACTATTTCAATGCGTACCCTGGTCCATTTATCCGACCTCCACTTCGGCAAGGTCGACGACCAACTGCTGGCGCCTTTGCGCACCCTGGTCGAGAGTATCGCCCCCGACGTGGTGGTGGTCTCCGGCGACCTGACCCAGCGCGCCAAGAGCGAAGAATTCGAAGCGGCACGGGCCTATCTCGACACCTTGCCCGGCCCGCAAATCATCGTGCCGGGCAATCACGACATTTCGCTCTACAACGTGTTCCGCCGCTTCCTGCAGCCGCTGACGCGCTACAAGCGTTACATCACCGACGACCTCGAACCGACCTATTTTGACGATGAAATCGCCGTCCTCGGTATCAATACGGCGCGTTCGCTGACCTTCAAGGACGGCCGCGTCAACCAGGAGCAGGTGGCCAGCATGCGCAAGGCTTTCGATGGCGTCGCCCCCAGCGTCACCCGGGTGGTGGTGACGCACCACCCGTTCGACCTGCCGCACACCGAAGACGACAAGGACCTGGTCGACCGTGCGCCGATGGCGATGCGGGCCTTTGCCGAGGTGGGCGTCGATGTCTTATTGGCGGGCCACTTGCACCTGAGTCACGCCGGCAACACGGCGGACCGCTATAAAATCAGCGATTTCGCGGCGCTGGTGGTGCAGGCCGGCACAGCCACTTCCACCCGCGCGCGCGGCGAAGTCAATTCCTTCAATGTGATCCGCATCGACGGCGAGCGCAACGAGGTGGACCGCTACGGCTGGGATGTTTTGGGCAAGCAGTTTGCAAAGCTGCAAACCGAGGTATTCATGCGCAGCGCCAATGTCTGGTCGGCGCACAACGAAGGGATGATGGCTGCAGGGATCTAACCCAATCAACAAAAGTGAGCAGCAGGGGGACTGGCACCGCCAGGTGCCTGTCCCATTTTTTCAGCCGCCAACGCAGCAATATTAAATCCAGTACTCGGTGAGGCGCGACGCCCATTCCTTGACGCGGTCGGTAAACGGCCTACGCGCCCACTCGGCCGGCGTGACTTCCTTCGAATCGCGCAAGTCCTCGCTGAACGCCCGCTCCATCTCCTGCCCGAACGCCGGATCGAGCACAATCACATTCAACTCGTAATTGTGAATAAAACTGCGGCGGTCGATGTTGGCCGAGCCGATGGTCGACCAGGTGCCGTCGATCACTGCCGTCTTGGCGTGCAGCACCGCCACCTGCAGTTGATAAATCTTCACGCCGCCGGCCAGCAATTGATCGTAAAAGGCGCGGCCCGCGTGCAGCACCAGGCCGTGGTCGGTGACGCCGGGCAGCACCAGCTTGACATCGACGCCGCGGCGGGCGGCGGCGATGAGGGCGTCGACGATTTGCTGGTCGGGCACGAAATAGGCGCAGGTGATATGGACCGATTTTTTCGATTCCTGGATCGCCAGCACCAGCGACTTATAGATCTCGAAGCCCTTGTCCGGGTCGCTTGCCAGCACCCGCAGGACCTTGTCGCCAACCGCGCTCAGCGGCGGGAAGTAATTTGCCTCGGGCAGTTCGCCGGCTTCCTGGTTGACCCAGTTATTGACGAAGGAATATTGAAACGCCGCTACGGCGGGACCCTCGATTTTCACGTGCGTGTCGCGCCAGCCGACCTTTTTGCTGTCGACCTGGGTGGGGCGGCGGCTGGAGCCGAAGAACGAGCTGTTGGCGTAGTCGCTGCTGATGTTGATGCCGCCGGTGAAGGCGGTGGCGCCGTCGACCACCAGCAGTTTGCGGTGGTCGCGATTGTTCACTTCCCACTTGCCCACGCGCGCCACCGGGTTGACCGGGTTGAATGCCAGCAGGTTGACGCCGCCCGCTTTCATGCGCTCGAAAAACGCTTGCGGCACGCTGAGCGTGCCGACGCTGTCGTACATCACGTTCACCGTCACACCCTGGCGGCGTTTTTCGATCAGCAGGTCGGCAAATTGCAGGCCCAGCTCGTCCTGGTCGAAAATATAGGTTTCCAGGTTGATGGTCGATTTGGCCTCGCGCACGGCGGCCATCATTTCCTTCATGGTGGCCGGGCCGTCGATCAGCAGGGTGACCTTATTGCCGGCGATCAGGGGCACGCCGGTCGCCGCTTCTTCCTGGATCGCCAGCGCTTTCATGTCGGGGGTGGCGCGTGCCCAGCGGCGCGCCAGCAGGGCGGCGGCTTGCTTGGTCTGCAGCGGCCCCTTGGCGGTGGCGACGGTCGCCTTGTTGCTGGCGCGGCCATCGACGTCGGGCAGGGTGGCGCAGGCGGAGACCAGCAAGGTCAGGCACAGCGCGACCGACGCCGACCAGCGCGGCAAGGTGTTACGGGTGGTGTTCATGTCTTCCTCTGCAGTTCCGTTTTTGCCGCGGCGGGCTCTTCGTCCCGTGGTCCGATAAAAAAGTCGATTGGCGCAGACAGGAAACGCCGCCCCAGCGCCTTGAGCAGGCGGATGCCGTGGTTGAAGCGAATCTTGCGCGCGCGCAGGGCCACCCAGAGCGCGAGACTGAAACTGACCAGCAAGTTGACTGCGCCGATGCCCAGGAAACCCGCTACGGATGTGGCCGCTAGTTGCCAGCTTACATCATGATCGAGGGCGACAAGCGCCGTGCTGAAATTAGCTGCGGAAAAAGTCACATGGCGGATATCCAGCGGCAGCCCGAGCAGGTAGCCAAGGGTGCCGGTGACCCCCAACAAGATGCCGAAAAAGAAATTTCCCATCAAGCCGCCCAGGTTGTTTTCCAGGTAGTCGGCCAGCCGGGACAGGCGGCGCTGGCCGATCCAGCGGCCCAGGCCGCGCAACTGGCGCACCCGCCGCGCCATGTGGGTGTACAGGGCCTTGTTGTCGTAGTAGCCGGAAATCAGGCCGGCAACGAACAGGCAGACGCCGGCCACGGCCGCGTACATCAGCGCCAGACTGTGAAAGGGATCGATGTCGTGCAGCAAGTGCATCGCCTTGACCGGCGTCACCAGGTGCGTACCGGCGATCTGGTGCCAGGCCATGGCGATGATCCAGGCCACCGGCAGCACGGTGGCGAGGTTGCCCAGCACCGCCACGCACTGGGTGCGGAACACCTTATTGATCAGGGCGGCCATGGTATCGAGATCGATATGGCGGCCGTCTCGGCTCGACAGGGCGGCGGCGATGCGCGAGGCGGTCATTGCCGGCTGCTTGGTGGCAATCGTGAAATGCAGCAAGTGGATGACGATGAAGCCCAGCGAGTAGTTCATGCTGAACAGGAACGCCTCGACCAGCGGCGCGCTGCGCAGATAGCCGAGAAGGATCTTGCACAGCGCCATGAAACCGACGATCACGCCGGCGCCGGCCGAGGAGGCGAACATGTGGCGCAACTCGGCGCGCGACTCTGCAATGTAGTGCTCGCCGGTGCGGCTGGCGTTTTCGGTGACGTTTTTGGCCAGCAAGTCGATATTCGCCGCGAACAGGCCGCGCACCTCGTACTTGGTGTTGTGCGCCTCGACCAGTTCCTGGGTCAGCGCGATGGCGCCGGCGCAGCGCAGGCTGACCGGCGGCGCCTGTTCGGGACTGGCGTCGTTGGCCAGGGCGTGGACGTCGACCGTCGGCGCGCTCGGCAGTTCGCCGCTGACGTCGACCAGGAACATCAGCTTGTGCAGGCGGTCGATGCTCTGGCTCAGGGCCACCAGTACGTAGGTCAAGGCCACGCTGGTGCCCTGGCTGGACGCCGTCTTGCGGATCTTGCCGATCAACGCGGCGCACTGGTCGAGCATCACCAGCAGGTGGCGCGCATCCTCGGGCGGCGGCCCGCCCTGCTCGAGCATGCGGGCATAACCCTCGAGGTAGGCGTTGACCTCGATGTTTTGCATCAGGAAAGGAGAATCGAAAGTCTCGATATCGGGATTGCTGCGTACCAGGCGCGGTTCCAGTCCCAGTGCACAGACGCGGCACGACAGGGTGCGGATGGCGTCGAGAATGCCGGCGATGACGTTGGCACGGGCGCTGTCCGCACGCTCGGCCGGGGTGGCGATCTTGATAACGTTGAACAGTTCCATCCAGTCGGCCGCCGGCACCGAGCCGATCCAGCGGTAATCGGTGTCGACGTACAGCACCTCGTCGATGGCGTCGGCCAGGTAGGCGTGATCGAGGGCGGGCGGCAGAAAGCGGTAGGCGATGCGGCGCTTGAGCTCGACGAAAAAGCCGTCGTTCGACAGGATGCCGATGTCGGTGTACAGGCTGGCGTGGCGGCGCTGTTCGAGCAGGCTGCAGATGGCGCTGCCGAGACCGGCGGCCAGTTGCGGTTCGCCGCGCAGCAGCGCCGCCAGGGTGCGCACATTGGCGGTGGCGATGTCGGCCTGGTCCGGGTGCCGTGGGCGCAGGGCACCGACCAGTTCGGTCAGCAGTTCGATGGTGGTGACGTCGGCCAGGGCGCTGTGGATGGCGGCCTGCGAAAAGGCTTTGGTATCGATGACCAGCGCGGCGCTGGCGTGGTTGTGGTCGGCTCCATATAGGTCAGGGCGCGACAATGCGGCGATGCGCTCGAGGATGGATAGCATGGGGACTGTGGGGATGCAAAACCCCAGTATAGGCGGCGGCTGCCGATCTCCCCCGTACGCCAGCGAACCAAGCAAGCAAGCTTTGCTGCAAGCGCACAATTACCGAGGAGAATTTGTCCGCTGGGAAGGTGGCCGTCTCAGTTGGTCGCAATCTCGGCCGGGGCAATTGACCCGCACTGCTCGCTCAGCCAGCGCCCGCTCGATTCGATCGTCATGCTGTGTTCGCTGCCGCCATCGCTGCCGCTGACCCGGGTGCGGGCGGTGTAATTGGTCGGACTGCTGAATACGGCGCTGCCTTCGCCGCGCGCCGCCGGGCTGCTGCAGGTGAACGAGTAATTCATGGTGTTGCCGGCGACAGGGTCGAAACGGTAGCTGCAATTGCCCTTTTGTTGCACCGGTATTTGCTGGCGCGCCGCCATCGCCGGGGTGATGCAGGCCTTGGCGCTGATGCCGCCGTTTTCGACGACGACGCCATTTCTCGCCATCATGCTTTCGATTTTCCTGCGCTGGGACGGCTCCATGCTGTTCATTTGCTGCTGCGCTGCCGCAAGCAGCGATGCTATCTGCGAGCCGTTGGCGCCGCCGGCCTGATTGTTGATTTCCCACAGACCTGGTTTGAAGAGGGGCGCGGCAGGGGCGGCAGGGGCGGCGACACTGGCCAGCAGCAACAGGGGAGCGATGGCGATGGCGGCGATGGATTTCATGTGCGGGTCTTTCATGAGCGGGTCGATCCGGCGAGCATAGCCGAAAGCCGGCGACGTTGTCGCCCGGCGGGTGGCCGGCACGGATGTGAGGAATTAGGTGAGGAATTCAGTGACGAATTAAGTGACGAATTAAGTGACGAATGTCACTGGCATATCCCGCACAGAATATTCATACTCCAGCTGTCTCCCACACTGATGTCGGTCGCCATGAATCGAACCGCGCGCATGCGTAATCTCTTGCCGTCCATCCTGCGCCTGCCATGGGTGCCGCCGGCGCGCGGCAATGCGCCCTATGTGTGGGTGCTGATGCTGGCATTCCTGAGCATGAAATACTGGTATGCCGACCCGGGCGCGCTGGAGACGCTGTTGCTGCTTGCCACCGTGTTGGCCTTCTTGCCGCTGTATTTTTACAGCTACTGGTGCCGCGGCCCGGTGCGCGGGTGGGTGATCGGCGCCACCTGCCTGTTCGGCGTACTGTGGGCGCCGCACAATGTCGGCGCCTCGACGTTTTT
The DNA here is from genome assembly GCA_028291845.1 of Massilia sp. Lineage (GTDB taxonomy): Bacteria > Pseudomonadota > Gammaproteobacteria > Burkholderiales > Burkholderiaceae_D > JAFCUW01. The sequence goes on from JAQGNM010000091.1 coordinate 8,808, forward strand.
CATCTTTGCCTGCGGCATGTGTGCCGGGATCGCCTCGCTGCGCCTGGCCTACGCCAGCGTGGCGGCGATCATCGGCGCGGCGGTGGCGACGGCCGCGCTGCTGCCGGCGCATGGACTGGAATTTTTGTTTCCGGCGCTGGTAGTGGGGCCGCTGGTGGGCGCCGGCAGCATCAACGACGCGCGCCTGGCACGCTCGCGCCTGTTATTGCTGAGAAAGCAGGAAGAGGTCGAACAGATGGCCACCATCGCCGAGCGCGAACGCATTTCGCGCGACCTGCACGATTTATTGGGCCACACCCTGTCGCTGATCACCTTGAAAGCCGAACTGGCCGGGAAATTGTTCGAGCGCGACCCAGCTGCCTGCCGGCGCGAGATCGGCGACATCGAGCGCAGCGCCCGCGCCGCCTTGTCGGAAGTACGAAGCGCTGTCAGCGGCTACCGCCAGAGCGGCTTCGCTCACGAGCTCGACAGCGCCCGCGCCAGCCTGGCGGCCGCCAGCGTGGTGCTGCACGCCAACATCGAGGAGCTCAGTTTGCCGGCGGCGGCGGAAAATGTCATGTCGCTGGCGCTGCGCGAAGCGGTCACCAACATCGTGCGCCATGCCGGCGCCAGCGAATGCCAGTTGAGCCTGTCGGAAGTGCAGGGCGTGCTGGTACTGCGCATCGCCGACAATGGCGGCACCCTGGCGAATCTGGCGCAGGTGCGCCGCGGCAACGGCCTGTCCGGCATGGGCGAGCGGGCGGCGGCGCTGGGCGGCGCGCTGGCCTTGAAGATCGAGCAGGGACTGGCGCTGGAATTGCGCCTGCCGCTGCCGCGCTTGCCGGAGGTGCACCCATGAGCGTGCCCAAGGGCAAGCCAATCCGCATCCTGATCGCCGAAGACCAGGCGCTGGTGCTGGGCGCGCTGGCCGCCTTGCTGGGACTGGAGGCCGACCTGGAGGTGGTCGGGCGCGCCGCCAACGGCCGCGAAGCGCTGGCCTTGTGCGCCGCACTGGCGCCGGACATCGTTCTTACCGATATCGAAATGCCGCTGATGACGGGCCTCGAGCTGGCCGCCGCCCTGCGTCAGCAGCAGGCGAGGGCGCAGGTCGTCATCGTCACCACGTTTGCCCGCAGCGGCTACCTGCAGCGGGCGCTGGCGGCCGGGGTGCGCGGCTACTTGCTGAAAGACGCGCCGGCCGACGCCCTGGCGGCGGCGATCCGCACCGTGCACCAGGGTGGCCGCGCCATCGCGCCGGAACTGGCGCTGGAAGGCATTCGCGGCGCCGTCGATCCGCTGACCGAACGCGAACGCCAGGTGCTGCGGCTGGCGGGCGAGGGCAAGAGCACCGCCGATATCGCCCGCCAGATTCACCTGTCGGAAGGCACCATCCGCAATTACCTGTCGGAGACGATCAGCAAGCTCGACGCCGCCAACCGGGTCGACGCGTTCAGGATAGCGCGGGAAAAAGGCTGGTTGTAGGCG
>JAQGNM010000085.1 GCA_028291845.1 Massilia sp.
TTTTTGGCGAAGACGGTTTTGCCGTCCGCCGCGGCCGGTTCGGCGTGGGCTTGCACGGCAGCGGCGACCAGGCCCAGCATCAGCATCGAGCGCTTCATGCCGCCGCTCCCTGGCTGCTCAGGCGCTGATGGATAAGCGCCATCTGCTGCCATGCCGATTCGATGGCGCCGGCTTGCCAGCCCCCCAGGTAACTCATGTGTTCACCGGCCAGCAGGGTGCGCTGTTCGCCGGCGACCAGCACCGGATAGGCCTTTTCTCGCGCTTCCTCGCTCCATTCGGCCCAGCCGCCCAGGTTGTACTTGACGCGGTGCCAGGCGACTGAAAAGGCGGTTTCGAAATTCTTGCGGTACTGGCCCGGAAAGATTTTTTCGCCGGCGGCGACGGCGTACTCGGCGCGCTCCTTCAAGGTCAAGCCGGACAATTCCGCGGCGTCGCCGCCGAAACTGTAAAAGCCCAGCAGGGTGCCTCTCTTGCCCTGCCAGTTCGACGAGGGCAGCGAGATCAAATTGATGCCCTTGGTGTCGGTGAACACGTGGCCGCCGTAGATGCCGTCGTCCTCTTCCCAGAAGCGCCGGCCCATTTGCAGGCCGATCTTGCACACGGGCGCATAGGCGGCGCCCTGCAAGGCGGCCTTGAACGTCGGCGAAAAATCGGTGTCGACCTGGCGCAATACCGACAAGGGAAGTGTACAAAGGCAAAAGTCGCCTTTGACCACGCTGACGGCGCCGGTTTTCAGATCCTTGACGCCGACCTCGACGCCGTCGCTGCGATTGCGCAGGCTGGTCACTTCGGTGTTGTAACGGATCATCCGGCCGACCCGTTTTTCAAATGCCCTGGCGATCGCATCCATGCCGCCGACCGGCTGCAGCATGGTCGATTGCTGGGTGAATTCGTGCACCGAGTGGTAGATGTGGCCCAGCTTCGATTGCAGCAGGTCGGAAAAACCCAGCGGGTCGCTCGGCACGCCCGGTCCCGGTGCCATCCCGGCGCCGGGATTGACCTTGAAGCCGCGCCCCTCGGTGCCGCGGTAGCGTAAATCTTTTTTCGACAGGTAACCTTCGTTGACCAGGTAGTCGATCAGCAGCTGCTTGTCGGCGCCGTTGACCTGGCTGTCGATGGCACCGCTTTGCAGGCTCTTGGCCAGCAGCTCGTCGACGTAGCCGCGCATGTCGGCCTTCACTTCGAACTGGCGCAAGCGCCTGCCGCGCAGGGCGCCGGCGGCGTTGTCGTTATACACGTAGGCAGCGTCGTTGTCGTTGTTAAACAGCTCGAGCGGCACGCCGAAGCTGCTGGTGTAGTGCAAGGTCGAGCGGTGATTGAAGGGGATGCGCCACGGGCCGAAATTGATGTACTGGCCGCGCTCGAAACCGCATACCTGCTTTTCGCCACCCAGTTCCTCCAGCACGCTGCCGGCGCGCGCGGTCTGGCAGCGCCCGCCGGCAAAGGGGCGCGCTTCGATCACCTTGCAGGTGTAGCCGAGTTTGCTCATTTCGTAGGCCGCCGTCATGCCGGCCAGTCCCGCACCGAGAATCACGACGGTCTTGCCTTTGCCGCTGCCGGCCAGTGCGGGCGGCGCGTCGCGGGTCGAGGCGAGATCCATGCCCCAGGCTTTCATATTGGCCAGCAAAAATCCGCTGCCACCCACGGCGAGCGCCTTGGCCAGGAAATGGCGGCGCGTAGCGTTTGTATGGACATCGAGGATCGGAGAGGAGGGCGTGGTCATGGGCACCTTGTATGAACGTTGACGAAGTAACGATGGGCGGCTGTCGCCATCCGACATCGGTAACTGAGCAAGAGCTATGCCACGCGGAAATGCGGGTCTGGCTGCCGCCTTGCACTGCCGCAGTGCGGCCGCAGGCGTGCGCGTGCGCGGCGCCGGGGCGCTCTACAATGTCTGTTACAACGACGGGGAGCCGGCATGATGGAGAAAACACAGAAACAGAAGATGCTGGCAGGCGAGCCCTACCAGGCAGACGATCCGGAACTGCAGCGGGCGGCGCGGCGCGCCTGCCGGCTGGCGAAACAGTATGGCGACCTGTATCACGAGGACTTCGAGGCGGCTCAGCGCTTGCTGACCGACTTGCTCGGCGCGGTGGGTGCGGGCGTGCACCTCAAGCCGCCCTTGTTTGTCGACTACGGCAGCTCGATCACCATCGGCGCCGGCACTTTTATCAATTACAACCTGACGGCGCTCGATGTCGCCGCCATCACCATCGGCGCCGACGTACAGATCGGTCCCAACGTGCAACTGCTGACGCCGACGCACCCGGTCGAGCCGGGTCCGCGCCGCGCCAAGTGGGAGGCGGCTAAGCCGATCGTGATCGAAGACAATGTGTGGCTCGGTGGCGGCGCCATCGTGCTGGCGGGCGTGACCATCGGCGCAAACAGCGTGGTAGGGGCGGGGGCGGTTGTGACGAAGAATGTGCCGGCCAACGTGGTGGTGGCCGGCAATCCAGCCCGGGTGATCAGGCGCATCGACGCCTGACGAGCGTATTACATGGGCGGCGCCACGCCGTCCTTTTCCACCACGATACGGCCGGCGCTCATGCCGGCGGCGCCATCGGTGGCGACCACGAATACTTTTTTGCCGACGATCAGGTCGGCGCGGCTGGCCGGTGCGAAGGTCACCACCGGCGTGCCGGCAGGGACCACCACTTCCTTGACGCCGCCCTTGTAAGCGAGCTTGAGAGTGCGGCCGTTGACGCTGTCGAGCGAGGCTTCGACGTTGGCGTTGGTCATCATGCTGCCCGGCAGCAGATCCCAGGCGTAGTGGCCCTCGCCGGTGCCGCGCGCGCTTTCCGGAAACACCAGCACCTCGACCGCTTCGAGCGTGCCGTTCGGCCCGGGCCGGGTGGCGGTGCCGATGTAGCCGCCTTTCTGGATGTCCGCCAGTTGCAGGTTTTTCACCGCGCTGATGGCCTGGTCCGGCTTCATCGCCAGTTTGACCGTCTCTCCCTCGCGGCTCTTGACGGTGATGCTGGCCGCGTCGACGGCGGCGATCTGGCCGCGGATGCGCACCGGGGCATCGGCTGCGATGGCGGGCGCTACCATGGTGGTGGCGATGGATGCGCCGGCGAGCAGGCCGGCGGCGCAGCGCAAGACAAGGGAGTTGATATGCATGAAATGTGTCCTGGTGAGATGAGGGAAGCTCAAAGTAACAGATTTGCCGTTTATCGTGCGCCAGCCCGGCATTGACAGCGGCGCGCGGGCGCTGCATCCTGTGCATCAACCCGCCAACGCCTGCCGACCGATTCGCCCCATGCTTTCGACCCTCGACACCATCCTGATGGACGGCAGCGCGCGCCAGTTCGGCGCAGTGCGCCGCGCGCTGGCCGAGTTGTTGTACTTCGGCTTTAAGAACGCCCGCGCCTGCCTGTTCGTGTTCACCTTCATGGCGGCCGTGTTGACCATGCCGCGCGCCGGCCTGTTCGGCATCGCCCGCTACGACCTGCTGCTGTTGGTGGCGGTGGCCATCCAGCTGTGGATGCTCAAGCGCGGCCTGGAGACGCTCGATGAACTCAAGGCGGTGTGCCTGTTTCACGTCATCGGCTTCGCCCTCGAAGCGTTCAAGGTGTCGGCCAGCGTCGCCTCATGGAGCTATCCCGATGCGGCCCTGACCAAGATCGCCGGCGTGCCCCTGTTCGCCGGTTTCATGTACGCCTCGGTGGGCAGCTACATGGTGCAGGCCTGGCGCCTGTTCGACCTGCGCGTGCGCCACCACCCGTCCTACTGGGCGGCCACCACCATCGCCATTCTCATCTACGTCAATTTTTTCACCCACCACTATATCGGCGACTACCGCTGGTACCTGGCCGCCGTCGCGCTGGGATTGTATTCGCGCACCACGGTGATCTACCGCCCGCTCGACCGCGACCGCCAGATGCCGCTGCTGCTGGCGTTCGTGCTGATCGGCTTTTTCATCTGGCTGGCGGAAAACATCTCCACCTTTGTTGGTGTGTGGCGCTATCCGAACCAGCTGGGCGCATGGTCGCTGGTGCACTTCAGCAAATGGAGTTCATGGTCGCTGCTGGTGATCATGACCTTCACCATTGTTGCAAGCTTAAAGCACATCAAGGCGAAGATTCACGTGCCGCCGCCCTGAGCAGGGCAGTCCTGGCCGGAATGGCGGGCCTGCCAGGCGGCCAGCCGTACCAGGTAGCGCTCGCGCGCCATCTGGTAGACGTCGAACACGCAGACCACGCAGCCGCTGCCGCAGCAATCTTCCAGTTGCGGCTCCAGCGGCGGTTGCGGGCAGGGATCGTCGGGCGGTTCAGGCGTCATGGAGCGGGACCCCGATTGGTCGGTCGGGTAATGCCGCTCATTGTAATCAAACCTGCCCGGCGGGCGGGCAGGCAAAAGCTTTACGGGTGCGGCCCGTTGACTACTTCCGGATCGCTGTCGCCTTCCCGTGCTCCGGTGCATGGTTGACTTGATGTTTCGACCTCGTCCGCGGTCTGTTCGCCGCTGACCGTTTCAGTACCGTCGCAAGACACTGATTTGGTGCCGACGAGCGCGCCGTTGCTGTTGTAGTACTGGTAAGTAACTGCATCAGCGGGCGTCGCGCTGGCAGCGGCGGCGGCTAAGCTCAAGGCTGCCGCGAGCGCGGTGAGAGAAAGTTTGTACATAGATTTCCTTTGTGATTATAGTTGTCAGGGCTGATGTCAGCCTATAAGTAGCAATAGCATTGGCGTGCATGGTTGGGCGAGATTGATCGAACGCGTCCGCTGCCCCTCCCTCGTCGACGCCGATGAGAGCGAGAAACAGCGTTACCCGTGGGGGCCGTTGAGCACTTCCGGGTCGCTGTCGATTTGCGCGGCTGCGCCGCGGTGGACATCTGTTTGGATAATCACCACGCTGAAGCTGTCGGTGGTGTCGACCGCGCCGCCGTTGTCGGTGATGTTGAACTCCGTCGGACTGATCGTTTCCAGATCACTGAAAGGGGCGGAAAACGTTACCGTTTCAAATGCCCAGCCTTCGGTAGCGAGCGAGTAGTTGAGAACGCTTGCGGTGTCGATGACGGTGGGCGATGGGCTGAACGTCGCCTTGTAGGCGCCGCCTTCTTCGGCGATGGTGACACTGACGGGGATGACTGGAAGGTTTTCGTTGCTCATGGTGTGCCTTTTTTCGGTGGATGTTTTGTCAGATAGCTGACATATCGTGGGGCTTGGTACTTCATGTCTTCCAGCTTGCTCAGTTGCGTGGAAACCTTGTCGCCGTCACCGGCACAGATGTTCGCCTGCACCCACGGCGCCATCACCGTGTAATCGCCGCTATGCAGACCTGTGGACGATAAGACCGTGCGTGCCTGCGCGCACAACGCCGTCGCGGCGGTGGCATCGGTGCTCAAGTCCGCCTTGACCAGCAAGGCTTCGGCATACGCCAGGGCAATCGCGCTATCGGAGGGCGCGCTTGCCCTGATTCGGTCGAGTATGCGCAGCGCCGGATCGATCAAAACAGCGGCAGAGCCGTTTTGCGCCACAGACGGCATCTGCGCGTGTCGTACTCGGCTGACCGCCGATAATCTGGCCAGTTTTACTTTCGACGGTTCCCGCTTCGCGGACTCATCCAATTGCGCTTGCAAGACCCTCCACGCGTCCGCGGTTTCCGGCCGGTCTTCTGCAACGCCAAGACGCATGACCTCGTTCGTTTGCATTTGCGTCAGGATTTCAAAATTCGTCGGATCGCGTGCCATCAGGCTGCGAAGTTGTTCGGCCGCTCTCGCATAGTCCTCGCGAGCCTGGCCGATGCGGCCCAGCGCCTCATTGATTTCCCCCTGATGGGACAAGGCAAAGCCATACCGCTGCGCCCAGTTCGCATTCGCCGGCGTTGCCGCGTGCAACTTTCCAGTGATCTCGACTTCGCGCTGGTACAGCTCCCTGGCGGCATCCAGATTGCCCAGCCTGGCTTGCGCGGTGGCTTGCCAGGAAAGACCATTGGAAAGATCGGATGCCAGGCTCTCGTTGTCCGGCGTGCGTTGCAATAGCGCTGTCTTCAAGGCGACCGAACGGGAAAATTCCTCGACCGCGAGCGCCACCTGGCCGTTGCGCAGCGCCGCACTGCCAAGACTGTTGTGCGCGTACGACTGCTCGAGAATCCCATCCGGGTCCTGCGGCGCGGCGGCGGCCTGGCGGTCGGCAAACGCCTTGTAGGCAGCGAAGTAGCGCAAGGCCTCCGGCCAGTCGCTGCGGTCGAAATGAATCTGCCCCAGCCAGAACGCATTTGCTCCGGCGCTTTTCAGCAGCGCCGGATCGTTCGGCGATGCCGCCAGCTGGCGCTGCAGGATATCCCGGCCCAGCAGCAGCGCCGCTTCGGCGCCGGCGCCGTCCCCGCGCGCCATTTTTACTTCCGACAGCACCTGCAGCGCCTTGGCGCGCTGCGCCAGCGCGGCCGCGTTGCTGGCGTGGCTGCCATCGGCCAGATATTTCAAGGCGCGGTTGCTGACGCTGTCGAGCAGGTCGAGGCGGCCCAGCGGGCGCAGGCGTTCGACGAAGTCGCCCAGCATGAAGCCCATCAGGCCCTCGGCCTCGGTGCGGTGCTGCTCGGCCTCGCGCTGGGCGCTGCGCGCCAGCACGGCCAGGCCGACCGCCAGCAGGGCCAGCGCCGCCATCACCGTGAAGATGACGATGCGCACCGTCTCGCCGCGGCGCACCCGGCGCAGCGAGGCGTCGATGTAGTCTGCCGTCAGAGCGTCCAGCCCCAGCGCCGTGTCCTGACGGAGCTGGCGCGCCTGGTTCGCTTGCAGGCCGCGCGGCAGCAGCAAGTCGCGGCTGCGGCCGTTGGCGTGCCAGCGCGCGGCGCCGGCGGCGATGCGGGTGCGGATTTGCAGGCTCTGGCGGTGACTGTCGACCCAGTCGACTACCCGCGGCCAGCGCCGCAGCAGGGCTTCGTGGGCCAGGCCGAACACCGCCGTGCCGGCGTGCAGGCTGCTGGTGAACAGGCGGGCGTCGACCAGCGCCTTGACCAGTTCCTCGGCGGCGGCAGTGGCCAGCGCCGACCACGGCGCCGGCCGCGCGGTCACCGCAAGTTCGTCTTCGGCCACTTGCACCAGCAGCGACAGCACGTGGGGCAGGGCCGCCATCTGCGCCGCCGTCAGGCTGGTCAGTACCTGCTCGGCGCGGGCGCCGATGGCGCCGTCGATGCCGCCGAGCTGCTGGTAGACGGCGAAACTGAGCTCGTTGTCGGCGGTGCGCTGGCGATACAGCTCTTCCAGGCAGTATTGCAGCAAGGGCAGGGTGTCGGGCCGGTCGCGCGCTGCCGCGCACAGTTCGTCGTCGAGGGCGGCGCCATCGGCGGCGCGGGCGCCGAAGCGCAGTCCGGCGGCGCGCGCGGGCTGGCGCACCATTTGGGCGATCTCGGCACCGCTGGGCGCCTCGACGTCGACATGGCCGCCATTGGCCTTGAGCGCCATCAGGGTGCCGATGCTGACCAGGTGCGGATAAAAATCGTTGCGGCATGCCAGCAGCACCAGCACCGCGCCGCTGGCCGACAGCGCATCGAGCAGTTTCAGGAAACGCTCGCGCTGGCCGTCGTCGATGGCAGGGTGGCGCAGCACCGCCTCGAAGCGGTCGATGAACAGGGCGGTGCGCATCACCGCGCCGACGGCGCCGAAGCTGGCGGCGCCTTCGCGCAGACGGGCGATGACGGCGTCGGTGTCGTTTTCAAGGCGCGCGCCCAGGCTGGCGGCGCTGTCGTGCTCGAACAGTGGCACGCCGTCGGCCGCCTCGGCGTCGAGCAGTACACTGCCCAGCGCGCCGTACAGGTCGGTTTCGGCCAGGTCGGCGCAGTCGAAATACAGATTGTTGCTAATTCGCACATTGATCGGGGCGCTGCCATCGATCAGCCGGGCCAGCACGCCGGCGCGCACCAGCGAAGTCTTGCCGGAGCCGGATGGTCCCAGCACCAGCACCATGGCGTGGCCGGCGTGCACCTGGGTGTCGATGGCGCGCAGCACGGCGTTGATGGCGCTGGCGCGGCCGAAGAACACCGCGCTATGGCGCTCTTCGAAAGCCGCCAGCCCGCGAAACGGCGTTTCCTTCGACCAACTGGCGGTTGCGGCGCCTTGTTTATGTTGCAACTGCGCCACGGTGCGGTAGCCGCGCTTGCGGATCGTCTCGATGTAACGCGGTTCGCTGGTGGAGTCGCCCAGCACTTTGCGCAACTGGGCGATGGTTTTATGCACCGGGTTGTCGCCGCCAATATTGCTGCCCCAGCAAGCGCTCAGCAATTGGTCCGCAGTCACCACCTCGCCGGCGTACGCCGTCAATGTAACCAACACGTCCATCGCGCGCGGCTCCATCTGCCGCATTTCAACGCCGTTGTCGATCGAGTTGGTGGCCGGATTGACCAGCCACTCGCCGAAGCGGAACGCGGTGGCGTTGATGTCAGAAACTGCAGCCATTGCGTAACATTTCTTTAATTCAATGTTATCCAGTGTAGCCGAACAAAATTGATGGATACAACTTTTATTTTTGATATCGAAGTGTGCGATTTTTACAAATATTTATTTGCTTTAAATCAAGGACTTGCGTGTCGGAAGGTTTCCGGAAGGTCAGGATTTGTGCCGGTCGCTACATTGGGTGTTGTTTTACAGAATGTCGGCGGCCGTATCGGCGCGCGGTTCTGTCAGCACTCGCGGAGAAGCAATGACTGAGACCATTTCCCATCCGACAATCGCATTGCCGATTGCCGGCGCAAGCCAGGTTAGAACCGCTTTGATGCAAGTTTTAGGTAGCGAGGATTTTGGCCGGGCCCAGCGGATGCGCGAATTATTGTGCTTCTTGGTAGAACAAAAACTGTCGGGCACACAACGCGAAACCCACGAGTACGCCGTCGGCATCGAAGTCTTCAAGCGCAATCCGGCCACCTATAACACCTGCACCGATCCCATCGTGCGGGTCCAGGTGGGCCGGCTGCGCGACCGCCTGCGCACCTATTACGCCGGCGCCGGCCGCAATGACCAGCTCCGGTTCGCCATCCCCATTGGAAGTTATATGCCGGAGATCGCCCTCATGGCTTCTGCATCCCAACCGCGCGCGGCGCTTGCCGCCGACAACGCTGTGCCGCCCGCCGCTCCCGTCAGCGGCATCGCCCGCCATTACCTGCTGGCCCATTGCGCCTTGATGTATTTCGACGACGACGTCTATGGCGCCGCCTTTGCCCGCGGCTTGAACGAAGAACTGGTGCACCAGCTGTATTGCGCCTTCGGCGCCACCATCGTGCCGCACACGGCAAACCGCAGTATCGACGGCGTCAGCCACCGCCTCGAAGGCAGCGTGCGCATTGACGGCGAGCAGGTGCGGCTGTCCTTGCGCGTGGTCGACAACACCGCCGGTAGCGTTGTCTGGTCGCAACAATTCGACGCGCACGCGGTGCTCTCGATCGATATGCAGAGCCAGCTTTCCGCCGACGCCTGCAGCGCCCTCAACCTGTATTTCGCCCACGGCTGATAGCGCCATGACCGTCTCAACTGCCCACTTTCCAGCCATGCCCGCCGCAGCCAGCCTCGAGCAGACGCCAGTTGTTCTCACCGTACTCAACCGCCGGCGCGACGGCGCGACCAGCCAGCTGGTGCTGTTCAAGAAGAATTCGGCCGCCGCCGATGATCCCGTGTTGGCATGGAAGGTGCTCCGTTGCCCGGCCGGCCAGGAGGCCCGGGTGGTGGTGCCGTTCAGCCAGCAAGTCGGCGTATTCGATCCGCGCGGATCCCACGCCGGCCTCGAGAGCGCCAGCGCGGGCGACTGCTTCGAGGTGGCTGACGCCCGCCGCGCCGGCAGCGGCGGCGCCGCGGCGCCGTTGCTGGGCCGGACCCAGGATCACCTTGCCGCGATCGGGCCGAACATGGTGGGGGTGCACAACGGCACCAGCGACGGCGTGCTCGACGTGGTGCTGTACAAGGACGGCCGTCCGCTGTGCCGTCAAGGGGCGCTGGCGCCGGGCACGACCATCGTATTTGAAGTGCTGCCCTACTTGCATGTAGGGCTGTGTGCCGGCGTCGCCGAAGGGGCGATGCTCGACGCGGCCACCGTCGCCGCGGCAATGCGGATCAGCCTGTTAGGCTTGAAAAGCGCCGATTTGATCCTCACCGGCGGCGCCGGCGAAGAAAAGTTCAATCTGGTCAATCAACGTTTCAGCTGAGCGGCGCCGCGTTTGCGCCGCCGGACACTATATAGATACTATATAGATAGACCAGGCCCGCACTGGTGGCCGGCGGGGTTTTCAGGCGGCGTTGCGGCGGGCGGCGAATTCGGCGCCATTGCCGGCCGCGTCGTCGGACCCGGCCCGGCCGGCAGCGTCCGCGGCGGCGGTGCCCGCCGCGGCGTCCGGGGAGAGCGATTCGAGCCACAATTTGCCGCGCGCGGTGACGGTCTTGTCGCTGGCCTGCAAGAAACCGCTTGAAGTGAGCCAGCGTTCGACATCGTTTTCCATGTGACGTGCAAGGCCGGCGCCGGCTTGGTCAAGCGCGTCGATGCATGCGGCCTGAAACACGGCGCGCGCACCGGTCTTGGTCAGTTGCAGTACGCCCGACGGCAGCCGGCTCACCAGGTTAAATTCAAACATGAACTTCGGGGCATCGGTCAAGGGCGCCGCGGCGTCTTCCCTGTCGAGCATGCGCAGCAGCGCGATATCTTCCGGCTTTAGTTTCATTATTCTCGCAATTCAAAGCACCGGCGCCACGCGGCCGGCATGGCAATATTTTACTGTTTGGGCATACAGTTCTCGCCGCTCGGTGCAATCGTGCGCCCGGCAATCTGTCATGTTTTTGACAGGATGTTACCTATTGGAAATGGCGCAGCTCTTTTACCCGTAATCAGGGAGAATACATTTCAAAATTAACGTCCGAGTAAATTTAGGAATACACGCACAATCCCTGTGCGCCGATCCGCCACGGATGACCCCGGCCTCATAATGGCGCATCGATATTATTGATATCGAACATCATG
>JAQGNM010000108.1 GCA_028291845.1 Massilia sp.
ATATCGGCATCCGCATCGAGGACGATGTCGTCATCACCGGTCAAGGCCACCGGATCCTGTCGGACAACGCCCCCAAAACGGTGGCGGAGATCGAGGCCGCGGTGGGCACGCGATGAATGATGACGCCCTCGACATCGTCATTCTCGGCGCCGGCCCGGTCGGCATGGCGCTGGCGGTGCTGCTGGTTAAACGGGGCGTGGCGCCGGGCCGCATCGCCCTGATCGACGCCAAGGCGCTGGCCGACGTCATCAAGGACCCCCGTTCGATCGCCCTGTCCTACGGCAGCGAACAGGTGCTCGAACAGGCCGGCGCCTGGCCGCTGCCGGCCACCGCCATCCACAGCATCCATGTCTCGCGCCGCGGCCAGTTCGGCCGCACCCTGATGGACCGCGCCGAGCACCGGCTGCCGGCGCTGGGCTACGTCACCCGCTACGGCGAACTGGTGGCGGCGCTGGCGGCAGCCTGTTCCGCGGTGGGCATCCAGGCGGTGCGCCCGGCGCGCGCCATCGACCTGGCGGAAGACGCCGACGGCGTCAAACTGAGCCTGGACGACGGCCGCACCGTGCGCGCCGCCATCGCCGTGCAGGCCGAGGGCGGCGTATTCGGTCAACAGACAACGAGAAAGGTAGAACGCGACTACCAGCAAAGCGCCGTCGTCGCCCGCGTGGCCGTCAGCGCGCCGCTGGCCCACCGCGCCTTCGAGCGATTCACCGACGAGGGACCACTGGCGCTGCTGCCGCAGGACGGGCCGGACGGCCTGCAATACGCGCTGGTGTGGTGCGCGCGTCCCGAGCGCGCCGCGCAGTTGCTGGCGCTCGACGACAGCGCATTTTTAAGCTGCCTGGGCGAGATGTTCGGTGCGCGGCTCGGGCGTTTTACCAAAGTGTCGACGCGCACCAGTTATCCCCTCGGTCTGAACGCGGACGCCGCGACTACCGCCCGCACGGTCGCCATAGGCAACGCCGCGCAAACCCTGCATCCGGTGGCCGGCCAGGGCTTGAATCTGGGCCTGCGCGACGCCGCCGTGCTGGCGCGCTTGCTCGCCGTGGCGGCCACGCCGGCACAGCTGACGGCGTTTACAGCCGCGCGCCAGCCGGACCGCAATCTCACCATCGGCATCACCGACACCATGGCGCGCATCTTTGCCGCCAGCGGACCGTTGCAGGCGCTGCTCGGGGTCGGCTTGTCGGCCATCGACACGCTGGCGCCGGCCCGGCTGATCCTTGCCGAACTGATGATGTACGGCCGACGCTAGAGCAAGCGAAACGCCGCCAACCGGCCTTACTTCAGCGTGCGGTCCGCGGTCGCCGCTACATCGACCAGCAAGTTCGCCACCGCGCTGAAAAACGGCTGGTTGATATTCTCGAACGTGTCGGTGCTCTGGTGGTAGTCGCGGTGGTCTTCCACGCCAAAGTAGATAAACGGTATGCCGGCGTCGTGAAACGGCCCGTGATCGGAGCTGTCGGTCCAGTCCTCCGCTTCGCCGCCCGGCAGCAGGCGGCCGTGGTCGTGGCCCAGTTTGACATTGACGCCGTGGCGACGCGCCGCTTCCGCCACCACCGGCTGCAGGCTTGGCGTATAACTGGTGCCGGCGGCGAAAATCTCGTTGCGGTCGTTGTGGCTGACCATGTCGAAATTCAAATTCAAGGCCAGCTGCGCCCGTGGAAACGGCAACGCGTTGATGAACGCCTTGGCGCCGCGCAGGCCGATCTCCTCGCCATCGAAGGCGGCAAAGACGATGGTATGCAGCGGCGGGTGACTTTTAAAATAGGCGGCCACCGCCAGCAGCGCCGCCACGCCCGAGGCATTGTCGTCGGCGCCCGGATACAGCAGGCCGTTGTTGCGGCCGAGGTGATCGTAGTGGGCGGAGACGACGATGAATTTTTCCGGACTGGCGCTGCCCTTGATGTAGCCGACATAGTTGGCGGCGTCCTTGTACTCGGTGCGAAACGGCCGTCCCGGCATGAACAGGCCCTTGATGCTGGTGTGGGTGAAGCTGAACGGCTGCGCATAAGCGGCGCCGAACGGCGTCAAACCCAGTTCGCTAAAACGCTGCTGCAAATAGGCGCGCGCCTTGTGGCTGCCCGGCGTGCCGGTGCGGCGGCCGTCGTATTCCACCGATGCCAGCGTGCGCACGTCGCCGAACAGGCGGGCGCTGTCGACCACCGCCGGCGCCGCTACCGCCGCCGCGGTCGGGCCGCCCGCCGCCGGCAGCGAAACCACCGTGCCGCTGTCCTTGTCGTGGGCCACCACGAAGGCGCCGGCGGCGACCAGCAGGCAGGCGAGGATGGCCAGGCGCGATGTTTTCATGGGTGATCCGCTAACGATAATAGGTGCAGCATATCAAATGCCATGATCGAATTAAAAACGGCGGCACCAGAAGTGGTGCCGCCGTTTTCATCTTACCCGACTGCGGGCGCGGCCTTTAATCGACCGCCTTGACCATCGCCTCGATCACTTTTTTGGCGTCGCCGAACACCATCATCGTATTCGGCTGATAAAACAGGTCGTTGTCCAGACCCGCGTAGCCGGAAGCCATCGAGCGCTTGTTGACGATGATGCTCTTGGC
>JAQGNM010000137.1 GCA_028291845.1 Massilia sp.
ACGCCACATAGCACTTGCCGCACTTGATGCACTTGTCCTGGTCGATCCGCGCGATCACCTGGTAGTTCATGTCCAGGTATTTCCAGTCGGTGGTGTTCGGCACGGCCTTGCGCGAGAAGGCGGCGACGTTGGCGTAGCCTTGCTCGTCCATCCAGCGCGACAGGCCGTCCTTCATTTCTTCGACGATGCGAAAGCCATGCAGCATGGCGGCGGTGCACACCTGTACCGAGCCGGCGCCCAGCGCGATGAATTCGGCGGCATCTCTCCAGTTGCCGATGCCGCCGATGCCGGAGATCGGCAAGCCATGGGTCTGCGGATCGCGGGCGATTTCGGCCACCATGTTCAGCGCGATCGGTTTCACCGCCGAGCCGCAGTAGCCGCCATGGGTGCTGGCGTTGCCGACGATGGGAAACGCCACCATGCGGTCGAGGTCCAGATGGGTGATCGAATTGATGGTGTTGATCAGGGAGACGGCGTCAGCGCCGCCGGCCAGCGCCGCGCGCGCCGGGGCGCGCACGTCGGTGATGTTGGGGGTCAGCTTGACGATGACGGGCAGTTTGCTGTGCTTCTTGCACCAGCGCGTGACCATCTCGACATATTCCGGCACCTGGCCAACGGCGGCGCCCATGCCGCGCTCGGGCATGCCGTGCGGGCAGCCGAAATTGAGTTCGATGCCGTCGGCGCCGGTCGCTTCCACCTTCGGCAAAATCTCCGCCCACAGCGCTTCCTCGCAAGGCAGCATCAATGACACGACCATGGCGCGGTCCGGCCAGTCCTTTTTGACCTGGGTGATTTCGCGCAGGTTGATTTCCAGGCTGCGGTCGGTGATCAGCTCGATATTATTAAAACCCACCACTTCGCGGTTCTTGCCGTACAAGGCCGAGTAGCGCGAGGAGACGTTGACGGCGGCCGGGTCTTCGCCCAGGGTTTTCCACACCACCCCGCCCCACCCCGCTTCGAAGGCGCGTACCACGTTGTAGGCCTTGTCGGTCGGCGGCGCCGACGCCAGCCAGAAGGGATTGGGCGACTTGATGCCGCAGAAGTTGATGCTCAGGTCGGCCATGCTGTCCCCGCGAGGTTATGGATGTCGTTGTGGATGGCGTGCGCCGCCAGTTTGCCGTGCTGGACGGCTTGTACGGTCAGGTCCTGGCCCGGTGCGACGCAGTCGCCGCCGGCATACACGCCGCCCAGCGCGGTGCGGAAGTTGGCGTCGACCTGGATTTTATCGCCGGCGCGCGTCAGCTGGCTGGCCATTTCGTCCGATAAACCGGACGGCTCGATGCTCTGGCCGATGGCCTTGAAAATGGCGTCGGCGGCGATCTCGATGAAGGCGCCGGTGCCGACCAGGCGGCCGTTGTCGAGCCGGGTCTCTTCAAAGCGCATGCCGCGCACGGCGCCGGCGTCGTCGAGCAGCACCTCCAGCGGCGCCGCCCAGGTTTTCATGCGCACGTAGTTGGCCTTGGCGATGTCCTGCTCGTGGGTCGTGGCCGTCATGGCGTCGAAACCGCGGCGGTACACCAGCGTGACGTCTTCAGCGCCCAGCCGCTTGATCTGCACCGCCATGTCGATGGCGGTATTGCCGGCGCCGATGACGATTGCCCGGCGCGGTACCGGCAGGGCGGTCAGGTCGTCGGCTTGCCGCAAGGCGGCGATGTAGTCGACCGCCGCCATCAGGCCGGGAGCGTCTTCGCCGGTCAGGCCGAGTTGACGGCTGGCGTCCAGGCCGAGGCCCAGGAACACCGCGTCGTACTGGCCGTGCAGTTGGGCCAGGGTGAGATTTTCGCCGAGTTTGCGGCCGTGCCTTACCTCGATGCCGCCGATGGAGAGTAAAAAATCCACTTCGCGCTGGGCGAAGTCGCCCGGCAGCTTGTACTTGGCGATGCCGTATTCATTGAGGCCGCCGGATTTTTCGCGCGCCTCGAAAATCACCACGTCGTTGCCCAGCATGGCCAGGCGGTGCGCGCAGGACAGGCCGGCCGGTCCGGCGCCGACCACGGCGACCACTTTGCCGGTCGACGGCGCGCGTTGAAACGGGTGTTCCGTAAAGCTGGCGTGATCGAGCGCGTGGCGCTGCAACAGGCCGATTTTGACGGGCCGGCCTTCGGCGTCGTGGTTGCGCACGCAGGCGTCCTCGCACAGGATTTCGGTCGGACAGACCCGCGCGCAGGCGCCGCCCATGATGTTCTGTTTCAAAATGCCGGCCGCGGCCCCGTTGATATTGCCGTCGTGGATATTACGGATGAAGCTGGCGACGTCGATCTCGGTCGGGCAGATGCGCGTGCACGGCGCGTCGTAGCAGTACAGGCAGCGCGCCGCCTCGATGGCGGCCTGGCGCGCGGTCAGCGCCGGCGCCAGGTCGGTGAACTGCGCTTCCAGCGCGCCGGCGTCGGCCACCGCGGTGCGCGGCAGGTGTTTTAATGATTCGATCATAGGCGTTTCCGAAATATTGTAGTTATGGGCGTTACATGGCGGTGCACGCACCGCCCCAACTGCAGCCTTGCGGCTTACTTCATCTGAGGAAAAGCAAATTCCGCGCCCGCGCTGGCGGTATTCGGCCAGCGCTGCATCACCGCCTTATGGCGCGTGTAGAAACGCACGCCTTCCGGACCGTAGGCGTGGTGGTCGCCAAACATGCTGCGCTTCCAGCCGCCGAAGGAGCTGAAGGCCATCGGCACCGGCAGCGGCACATTGACGCCGACCATGCCGACCTGGATCTGGCGCACGAATTCGCGCGCGGTGCCGCCGTCGCGGGTGTAGATGGCGACGCCGTTGCCGAACTCGTTGGCGTTGATCAGTTCAACCGCCTCGGCCACGCCCGGCAGGCGCATGATGCACAGCACGGGGCCGAAAATCTCTTCCTTGTAGATGCTCATCTCGGGGGTGACGTGGTCGAACAGGGTACCGCCGACAAAGAAGCCGTTCTCGCGTCCTGCGACCTTGTGATTGCGCCCGTCCACCAGGATGGTGGCGCCCTGCTCGACGCCCTCGCCGATCAGCTGCTCGATGCGGGCCTTGGCCGCGCGCGTGACCACCGGCCCCATCTCCGCATCCTTGACCATGCCGTCGTTGATTTTCAGCGCGGCGGTGCGCTCGGCCAGCGCGCTGGCCAGCTTGTCGCCGGCATCGCCCACCGCCACCACCACCGAAATGGACATGCAGCGTTCGCCCGCCGAACCGTAGGCGGCGCCCATCAAGGCATCGACCGTCATCTCCATGTCGGCGTCGGGCATGACCACCATGTGGTTCTTGGCGCCGCCCAGCGCCTGCACGCGCTTGCCGGCGGCGCTGCCGCGGGCGTAAATATATTCGGCGATCGGGGTCGAGCCGACAAAGCTGATCGCCTGCACGGCCGGATTGTCGAGCAACGCGTCGACCGCGGTCTTGTCGCCCTGGACCACGTTGAAAACGCCGTCCGGCAGGCCGGCTTGCTTCAACAATTTGGCATGCAGCAGCGACGGCGACGGATCGCGCTCGGACGGCTTCAATACGAAGGTGTTGCCGCAGGCGATCGCCACCGGGAACATCCACATCGGCACCATCACGGGAAAATTAAACGGGGTGATGCCGGCGACCACGCCGAGCGGCTGGCGCATGGCCCAGGCGTCGATGCCGCGCGCGATCTGGTCGGTGAATTCGCCTTTCAATAATTGCGGAATGCCGACCGCGAACTCGACCACTTCGAGGCCGCGCGCGACTTCGCCCTGCGCATCCGAAAAGGTTTTACCGTGCTCGCGCGTGATGAGGGCGGCAAATTCGTCGGTGTGCTGCTGGCACAGTTGCAGATATTTGAAAAGGACGCGGGCGCGCGCCAGCGGCGGCGTGTTCGACCAGGCCGGAAAGGCCGCGGCGGCAGCGGCGACGGCATCGTCGACTTCGGCCGTGGTGGCCAGGGCGACGCGCGCGCATGGCTCGCCCAGCGCCGGATTGAAGACGTCGGCGTAACGCCCGCCGGTGGTGTCGACTTCCTGGCCGTTGATGTAGTGGGTAATTGTAGTGGTCATTGTCTGCTTTCGATTCAGTCGAGGTTTTTGAGTACGGTGGAGAGCTTGCCGAACAGTTCGTCGATGTGCTGCTTTTGCAGCACCAGCGGTGGCGACAGGGCGATGATGTCGCCGGTAACCCGAATCAGCACGCCGTCGGCAAACGCCTGCTTGAAGGCGGCAAAGGCGCGCGCGCCGGGTTTGCCGGCGATCGGCGACAACTCGATACCGGCGATCAGGCCGATGGTGCGGATGTCGATCACATGCGGCAGCCCTTTGAGCGAATGCACGGCGTCGGCCCAGTATTGCTCCATCGAGGCGGCGTGGCCGAGGATGTCCTGTTCCTTGAACACTTCCAGGGTCGCCAGCGCGGCGGCGCAGGCGATCGGGTGGCCCGAATAGGTATAGCCGTGAAATAGTTCGATGCCGGCCGGCGCGTTCATGAAGGCGTCGTAAATGTGCGCTTTGCTGAACACGGCGCCCATCGGAATGACGCCATTGGTCAAGCCTTTGGCGGTGGTCATCAGGTCGGGCTCGACGCCGAAATAATCGGCGGCGAACGGCGTGGTGAGTCGGCCGAAGCCGGTGATGACTTCGTCGAAAATGAGCAGGATGCCGTGCTTGTCGCACAGCTCGCGCAAGCGTTTCAGATAGCCCTTTGGCGGCACCAGCACGCCGGTCGATCCGGACACCGGTTCGACGATCACGGCAGCGATGTTGGAAGCGTCGTGCAAGGCAACGATTCGCTCAAGTTCGTCGGCCAGGTTGACGCCATGTTCCGGCTCGCCGCGCGTATAGGCGTTCAGCTCGAGGTTGTGGGTGTGCGGCAGGTGATCGACACCAGGCAGCAGCGGCCCGAAGCTCTTGCGGTTGCCGCCGATGCCGCCCACCGACAAGCCGCCGAAACCGACCCCGTGGTAAGCGCGCTCGCGGCCGATCAGGCGGGTGCGCTGCCCCTCGCCGCGCGCGCGGTGGTAAGCGAGCGCCATTTTCAGCGCGGTATCGACCGCTTCCGAGCCGGAATTGGTATAAAACACGTGGCCGAACTTGTGGCCGCTGTAGTCCATCAGCTTTTCAGCCAGGTCGAACGCGGCCGGGTGGCCCATTTGAAAAGTGGGGGCGAAGTCGAGCTGGCCGACCATTTCGCGCACGGCGGCGACGATCTTCGGCTGGTTGTGGCCGCAGGGGACGCACCACAGGCCGGCGGCGCCATCGAGCACCTGATTGCCGTCGACATCCTTGTAGTACATGCCGTCGGCCGACACCAGCAGGCGTGGATGGGCCTTGAAGTCGCGGTTATTGGTAAACGGCATCCAGAACGCGGACATCGAGGCGGGTCGTTCTTGATTCATGCAGCACTCCGAATTTGATAACGAAAAATTTTGACAGCGAAAAAAATTATTTACCAGTTGGCAAAATGATGATGCAATAATAGACAGCGCGCCAACTATGGCACATATACACAAACCGCAAAAACGGCCAACCGTATTGGCGGCATAAACTGTACAGTTTGGTGCGGCGCAGCGACGGCGCGATAAAGGGACTGTGGATGGATGAAACGTCTTCTCTGAGTGAAAATATTCCTGCTGGCAATGGCGCCGCCGACTGGCCGGTACTGGCGATCGACCGTGCCAGGCGCGGCAGCCTGGTCGATCAGATTGTGGCAGCGATCGCGCTGATGGTAAATAAGCGCGAACTGCGCATCGGCACCAAAATGCCGTCGGTGCGACAATTCGCAAAATCGAACGGCGTCAGCACCTTC
>JAQGNM010000142.1 GCA_028291845.1 Massilia sp.
GGGCCACGCCGAGCGGGGCGCCCGAGACGGCCACTTCGGGGACGTCGTCCGGGATGCCGCCTTTGGAACGGTTGACGAAATCGGCCAGCGCATCGGTAGCGGCCTGGCCCGAGTGGAACCGGGTGACGATTTCCTGCGCCAGCGCCACCTTGGCGTCGCGCGGGTTGGCGCCGCCTTCGACGGCCGCCTTCAGGGCCGCCAGCTCGTTCATCGGACGGAACGACAGCAGCTCGAAGTAGCGCCACATCATCACGTCGGAGATGCTCATCAGCTTGGCGAACATGGTGTTGGCCGGCTCGGTGATGCCGATGTAGTTGTTTTTCGACTTGGACATCTTCTCGACGCCGTCCAGCCCTTCAAGCAAAGGCATGGTGAGAATGCACTGTTGCTCTTGGCCATAATCTTTCTGCAATTCCCTTCCCACCAATAAATTAAACTTTTGGTCTGTTCCACCTAGCTCAAGGTCTGCCTTCAAAGCGACCGAATCATAGCCTTGCATTAAGGGATAAAGGAACTCATGGACGCTGATTGGGGTCCCACTCTTGAAGCGTTTGGTGAAATCGTCGCGCTCCATCATGCGGGCGACGGTGTAGCGGGAGGACAATTCGATCATGCCGCGCGCCCCGAGCGGATCGGACCATTCGGAGTTGTAGCGAATTTCCGTGCGGGCAGCGTCGAGCACCATCGATGCCTGATTGAAATAGGTAGTGGCGTTTTGTTCGATCTGTTCGCGCGTCAGTGGGGGCCGCGTCACATTGCGGCCCGATGGATCGCCGATCATGGAAGTAAAGTCGCCGATTAAAAAGATCACCTGGTGACCGAGGTTTTGCAGCTGGCGCATCTTGTTGAGCACCACCGTGTGGCCGAGGTGCAAGTCGGGAGCGGTCGGGTCGAGGCCCAGCTTGATGCGCAGGGGTGTGCCGCTTTGTTCGGAGCGCGCCAGTTTTTGGGCGAATTCGGTTTCGATCAGCAGTTCGTCGACGCCGCGTTTGGTGATGGCAAGCGCTTCGCGGACACTGTCCGTCAATGGCAGCGGCGTATGTGCCGGTGCAGCAGAAGGGTGCTTGGAGGTGGTCGTCGTGGTCATGATAACTTTATCAACAGAAATTAAAAAAGGCTGAGTCGGCGCGATAGTTTGCTATAATTCGCGATCCCATTAACGTTGCCCGATGAAAACTAATCGCAATAACAACAAAAATACATAGTCTTCAATTGGAAGTTCAAGCGGCAAATTTTAACTGATTGCATGAACCCTACCCAAAAAACCCCCAGCACGCGCCTAGGCAGCCTGCCAGTACTATCGCGAAAGGTGCGCATCATTGGCGCTGGCGCGATCTTTCTTGCAGTTTGCGCATTCGGCGCCGCGGCCATCGCGCCGCTGCCGGATGCGTCCGAGCTCCCCGTCAAATCGATCGCCCAGGATCTGGCTCTGCCCAACCTGTCGGACCAGATCGCCGCACTGCAACAAGAACCCCAGGAATTCATTCACGAAGAGCGCGTCCGCCCGGGCGATTCGCTCGCGTCGCTGCTCAACCGCCTGGGCGTCGACGATCAGGAAGCAGCCGCCTTCATCAAGAGCGACCGTGTCGCCAAAGGCGTGATGCAATTAAAAACCGGTAAGCGCGTCCAGGCCCAGACCGACGACGACGGCCAGCTGCAGTGGCTGCGCGCCACCGTGGTCGATAATCAGGATATGCCGGTCAAGACCATCTCGATCAGCCGCAAGAACAACAAGCTGGTGGCGCAGGAATCGGCGCCCAAGCTTGAGCGCCGCGTTGAAATGCGCGCCCGCACCATCACCAATTCGCTGTATTCGGCCACCGATGCGTCCACCGACGGCGGCAAGCTGCCGGACACCATCGTCGCCCAGATCATCGAGATGTTCTCGACCAGCATCGACTTCCGCTCCGACCTGAAGCGCGGCGACCATTTCAATGTGGTCTACGAAACGTTTTGGCAAGACGGCGAAATGGTCAAGGCCGGCCGCATCCTGGCCGGCGAATTCGTCAACCGCGGCGTAACTTACCAGTCGGTATGGTTCGACGATCCGAGCAGCAAGGCGGGCGGCGGCTACTACACCTTCGACGGCAAGGCCTTGAAGCGCGGCTTTCTGAAATCGCCGCTGGAATTCTCGCGTATCTCGTCGGGCTTCTCGATGCGTGTGCACCCGATTTCCGGCAACTGGAAAGCGCATAAGGGCATCGACTTCGCGGCAGCGCTCGGCACCCCGATCCGCGCCTCGGGCGACGGCGTGATCGACTTCCAGGGCGTCTCCAGTGGCTACGGCAACATGGTCGTCATCAAGCACTGGGCCAATTACAGCACCGCATACGCCCACATGAGCCGCTTTACCCCGACCCTGCGCAAGGGCTCGAAGGTCAGCCAGGGCGACATCATCGGCTACGTCGGCTCCACCGGCTGGTCGACCGGCGCTCACCTGCACTATGAGTTCCGCGTCAACAACGAAGCACGTGATCCGAACACCCTCAACGTGATCGCCCAGGCGCCCCTGTCGCCCGCCGAAATGGCCCGTTTTAAACTGGCCGCGGCCGACATGACCCACCGTTTTGCACTGCTGCGCCCAGGCAGCACCGGCGGCCAATCAATGGCGGCGCGGTAAGCAAGCAAACGCCTTATAAAAAAAAGCGGCCTGCATGGCCGCTTTTTTTTACGCCTCCCGCCCACCACCGCCGTCACTCCCCGAGGCGCCGTCGATGTGAATCGGGGTTGTCTTTGCTGAAAAAGCGCTTGGCTGCCAGTAATGGTGTTCAGTGAAGGCTTGAGTACTTCGGCAATGGGACAGGCACCTCTGGTTGAAGTGCATCCCTAAAGTTGGACAGTTTAAGTACTAAACCGTCGCGTGCTGAGTCCTGTATTTTACAGGGCTCAGTCCGTTCAACCGCGATTTGATCCGATCGTTGTTGTAGTACTTGATGTACGCGGTAATCGCTTTGCGCAGCTTGTCGATGCTGCTGAACGTCTTCCCATGGAACATCTCGCTTTTCAAGATGCCGAAGAAGTTTTCCATGACCGCATTGTCGTAGCAATTTGCCTTGCGCGACATGCTCTGCACAACGCCATGTTTGGTAAGCGTCTCGCAATATTCCTTCATCCGATAGTGCCATCCTTGATCCGAGTGCAGCATGGGCTTGTCCGCTGGCCTGAGCTTGGCGAACGCCTTTTTGATCATCTTGCTGACGAGTTCAAATTTTGGTCGCGTGTTCATTTGGTAGGCGATGATTTCGCCGTTGTACATGTCCAGCACTGGCGATAGATACAGCTTGATGCCGGCGCACTTGAACTCAGTGACATCCGTTGTCCACTTCTTGTGCGGACCGTCTGCAGTGAAGTCACGATTGAGAAGGTTCTTAGCAACGGTCCCCACTTCGCCTTTATACGATTTATATTTTTTCGGTCGTTGAATCGAGCGCATACCCAATTCACCGAGTATCCGGGAGACCTTCTTGTTGTTAATCCTGTAGCCATGGTCCAGACGTAGCTCGTCAGTTACCCGCCGATAGCCGTAGTTACCCCTGTGGCGCTGATAGATGGCGCCCATGGTCACTTTCAGCGCCGCGTCTGGATCGTCCGCTCCCAGCACCTTCAGCTGGTAGTAGAACGTGCTACGCGCAAGCTGTGCCAGCAGCAGCAAACCTGCTAGTGGAAAATCCTGCCTTAGTTCATCGACTACTTGCGCTTTTTGACCGGCGCTTTCGATCCCTGGGACTGAACTAAGGCTCGCAACTTTTTTAGGTATGCATTCTCCATTCTCAACTGGGCATTCTG
>JAQGNM010000149.1 GCA_028291845.1 Massilia sp.
TGCGCAACGGAAGAGGAAAGAACAATGAAACTCCCATTTGAAGGCATTACCGTAATCTCCATCGAGCAGGCGATCGCCGCGCCGCTCGCGACGCGACATCTGGCCGACTGGGGAGCACGCGTCATCAAGATCGAACGGACCGGCGACGGCGACTTTGCCCGCAAATACGATACGGCGATGCACGGCCTGTCGAGCCAGTTTGTGTGGGCGAACCGCTCGAAGGAGAGCATGGAACTCGACATCAAGTCGGAGTTCGGCCAGGACGTCCTGGAGGCGCTGCTGGAA
Source organism: Massilia sp. (assembly GCA_028291845.1). Lineage (GTDB taxonomy): Bacteria > Pseudomonadota > Gammaproteobacteria > Burkholderiales > Burkholderiaceae_D > JAFCUW01. Next base: position 286 of record JAQGNM010000149.1, read on the forward strand.
CGGGCCGATGTCTTCATCCAGAACCTGGCGCCTGGCGCCGCCGAAAAGCTGGGACTCGATGCAGCATCCCTGGTCAAGCGCCATCCACGGCTGGTCGCATGCGACATATCCGGTTACGGTTCGACCGGCCCTTACAGCAAGAAGAAAGCCTACGACCTGTTGGTGCAGTGCGAGACCGGTTTTCTTTCAATCAATGGCACACCTGGGGAAATGGCAAAATGCGGCTTGTCGCTAGTCGACATTGCCACTGGCATGTACGCACTCAACGGCATCCTCACCGGCTTGTACCGGCGCGAGCGCACCGGCGAGGGCACGGCCTTTGAAGTTTCGCTGTTTGACGCAATGGCCGAATGGATGAGCTATCCCGCGTATTTCAAGCGCGATAGCGGAAAGGACCTGGTGCGCGCGGGGACGCGGCACGCCAGCATCGCGCCCTACGGTCCGTTTCGTGCCGGGGATGGCAAAACCGTTTTCTTCGGCATTCAGAATGAGCGGGAATGGAAGAGCTTTTGCGAAAATGTCCTGGAAGACCCGCTGCTTTTCCGCGACCCGCGTTTTTGCTCGAATGTCGAGCGGGTCAGTCACCGGGACGGGCTGGAAGCGCTGATTACCGAGCGCTTTGCGGCCTGGACCAGCGACCAGGTTCTTGAGCGCCTGGAGCGCGCAGCGATAGCCAATGCGCGGCTCAACAGTATCGAAGAATTTCTTGAACATCCCCAGCTGCGTGAGCGCGGCCGCGTCAGGGAGGTCGACAGCGAAGTCGGGCCGCTCGAGATGTTCTTGCCGCCAGCAATCTTCCAGGGGATGGAACCCGTCATGAATCCGGTTCCCGCGTTGGGGCAGCACACGGAATCGATTCTCGAAGAGCTCGGCTTTCACCAGGCGCCAAGGGCCGCCGCGGGCTGAAACAGACACGATTGATCCGGAGGGTAGAAAATGCGCGTCACGCGAACATATCTTGCAGTACCAGCACACCAGGAACGAATGGTCAGCTCGGCTGCGTCGTCCAATGCCGACGCCGTGTTTCTCGACTTGGAAGACGCGGTCCCGGAGGACAAGAAGGAACTTGCACTGCATAGCGCAGTGCACGCGATCAATCATCTCGACTGGACAGGGAAGACCGTTTGCGTCAGGGTGAATCCGCCGCTCAGCGAGCGCATCGAAGGGGAGATCGGGGAGCTGGTGCGACGGGCGAAACGCCTCGATACCTTACTCATCCCCAAGGTCGAATGCGCTCAGGATTGCGTACGCATCGACGAGATAGTAGCCCGATTCAATAGCTCCCGAAGCCAGCCGGTTGGGCTTGAACTGATGATCGAGACGGCAAAGGGATTGGTCAATTGCGAAAGCATTGCCTCGTCCTCGCGTTTCGCCGAGTCCCTGCACTTCGGGGTTGGCGATTTCTCGGCGTCGATCGGGGCGAAGAGCGTGGACATCGGCATGTCGCCTGCAGCATACCAGCTGACCACCGGCGACGGGCACGGCGGGCACACGGCCACGCAGCTGGATATGTGGATGTACCCGATGATGCGGATCCTGATAGCGGCACGCGCAAATGGCCTGAGGGCGATCGACGGGCCCTGCGGCGCTTTCCGTGACCTGCTCATGTCGAGGGCTTCCGCCGTGAAGGCTGCTGCAATGGGTTTCGACGGAAAGCAAGTGATCCATCCCGGCCAGATCAGCGAGACCAATCAGGCGTTTCTACCTTCCGCCGAAGAGATTGCCTATGCGCGGCGCGTGGTCGATGCACTGAAGCTTGCCCAGCAGAGTGGCAATGGTGCGGTGCAGGTCGATGGCAAGCTGGTTGACTATGCCAACGTCCGTATGGCCGAGCGCATTCTGTCAATGCGCGAATAGGGGTGCGCAACACCCGGGCGACGCGCTCACGGCACTACCTTCCCTGATCATCAGACAGTGCATCGAGTGGCCAGCGCAAAGAAGATGACGGTATCTTCGAGCGCCGTGGTCGCATGCGCAATGTCCGGACTTGCAACCAGCGCGTCGCCGCATGATGCGAAGCGCACGCCCGCCTCGGTTTCGACGCGCACTTTTCCGCTGACGACATAGGCGATTTCGTGGTCGGCGCCGGCACGCAGGCCGGCAACCGGGCTGCGCGTTCCCTTGGCGATGCGCACGATCCCCGTCTTGATCTCATGGGCGCCGTCCAGACGAACGGTGTCGAGTTCGCGCAAATCGTAGTCGCCAGCCAGGTCGGCGTGGGCGTGAATTCTCATGGTCATCGAACATGTCTCCAAATCGATATCGTTAAATTTCAAAAAAACGCGTCGGCAGGCGGCGACTTTACGCCCGAGGGATCGCTGGATCAATCGCCGCGAGGGGTAGCGCATCGTTCAGTGCGTGATCGAACTACCCGAAAGGGTGGGCGCATCGAGGGCGTTGCAGGGCATTGCAGGGCATCAGCAATCAAGAAGGTTTCTGTCGATGGCCGCGGCGATCGCGGCGGAGCGCGAGTCGACATCGAGTTTGCGGTAGATATGCTTGAGGTGAAACTTGACCGTGTTTTCGGAAACGTCGAGCGTTCTGGCGATCGTTTTGTTCGGGCGCCCCTGGCGCAGTTGACGCAGCACGTTGAGCTCGCTGGCACTGAATTCGTCCTGCGGCTCGCTTTGTTCCTTACGCATGTCTTTTAACAAGGACATCAGCACTGCGCGGCGATTGACGGCCGACTTTGCCGTATTTTTCAGCGCGTTCTGCAGGACCGATTCAATCCCCGGGCCGCAGTTCAAGAAAATACCTTCGCCGCCTTCCTTGGCGACGAAGCTCAGGCAATCATCGAGGTCGCGCAGCATGCGGTCATCATCGGGATGCTCGCGCAGTGCCAGCAATCCCATCGCCTGCATGCTGCGCGCCGGCATGATGAGCCCGGCGCGAAAAAAATCGGCCGACACATGATGAAGCAGGTGCCAGGCCTGCGCACTGGCGCCGCTGGCATACGAAATTTTCGCCATCGCGATGGTTGCGGCGACCCGGATACGCCACTCGAAACTGGGGAGGCGGCCGCGCTTTATGATCGCCTCCAGATTGGCCGCGCCAGCTTCGCGCTTGGCATCGGCCAAATGGCCCGCGCCAGCCAGCAATTCGACACGCCAGGCCGACGTCAAGCCGGTAAGCCGGACGAAGTTGCGCTCACGCGCGACCAGCGATGCCGCTTCCAGCACGTTCATCGCCGCCTCCAGGCCCTTTTCCTGCATGGTTCGATGCACCAGGATTTCATACGCGGCGGCGTAGACGTCGAACCAGCCGTCAATGGTCTGAATGCTCTCGAGCGATCGCTCGATCCATCCATCCGCCTCTTCCAGCTTATTGTCGAGGTACAAGCTGTATGCCAGCACGCAGCCGACAATGCCCTTCAGCGCGCTCTCGGTGCCGAAGTTGTCTTCAGCCGCGACCAGGGCGGCGTTGATCAATCGCTGCGCCTCGCGCAGATTGCCGGCAAGCATACGACTATGGGCCAAATGAAGCAGGATGTAGTTGGCGCCCAGGGCGCTGTGCGCGGACTGCATTTCCTGCATTGCGGTCAAGCTCGCCGAGGTCGCCAGTTGGACGTCGCCCCATCCAATTGCAGCCACCACAAGGGCGGCGCCCACGGTCGCGCGGCCGAGATGATCGTGCTGCGGCAGTGAAGCGAGGTCTTGTTGGGCATCGCTGAGGAAGGTTGGTGCCTGCATCTCGTCAAGGTAACAGCGCACGAGCGAGGAA
>JAQGNM010000213.1 GCA_028291845.1 Massilia sp.
ACTGCCAGCGGTCGCCGGCGGCATCGTAGCGCAGGTGGCCATGTTCGGCCATCGACTGCAGGAACTGGTTGAGGAAAAATGGATTGCCGCCGGTCTTGCGGTGGCAATGGCCGGCCAATTCAGTCAATTCGGTGTCGTGCGCGGCGGCGTGCAAGGCGTCGCTCAGCAGGCCGCGCACCTGCGCCGGCGACAACGGCGCCAGCTCGATGGCGGCGATGCGCTGACCGTCACGCTCGAGGCGTGCGCGCATGTCTGACAACGGGTGTGCGGGCGGCGTTTCGTTGTCGCGGTAGGCGCCGATCAACAGCAGGTTGCCGGCAGGACGCCGCACCAGCAGTTCGATCATGCGCAAGGTGGGCGTGTCGGCCCACTGCAAATCGTCGAGGAAGATGACCAGCGGCCGCCCCGGCGCGGCAAACACGTCGATGAATTCGGGCAGCACGCGCGCCAGCCGGGCCTGGGCCTGCTCGGGCGCGAGCGCCGGCGCGGCAGCCACCTGCCCCACCACCAGCGCCAGTTCCGGCAACAGCTCGACCATCACGCCCAGGCCGTCGCCAAGGGCCGCATGCAGCTGGCGGCGATGGGCGGCCAGTTGCGCCTCCGGTTCGCCCAGCAGCTGCGCCACCTGCGTGCGCAGCGCCTCGAGCAGGCTGGCATACGGTACATCGCGGCGGAACTGGTCGAATTTACCGGCCAAAAAAACACCGCGGCGTTCGACGATGGGTTTATGCACCTCGCCGACCACCGCCGACTTGCCGATGCCGGAATAACCGGCCACCAGCAACAGCTCGGTGCCGCCCTGCGCGGCGCGCTCGAAGGCCGCCATCAGGGCGGCCACTTCGGCCGCACGGCCGTACAGGGTCTGCGGCATGACGAAGCGCGCGCTGCGCTGGGCCAGCCGCGCCGGCCGCATCGCGCGGGCGTCGCGGCAAGCCTCCAGGTCGGCCCGCAGGGCGCGCACGCTCTGGTAGCGGCAAGCGGCGTTTTTCTCCAGCAGCCGTTGCAGGATCGCCAGCAGGCCGTCGGGCAGCGCCTGCAGCGATGCCCGCTGCCAGTCGGGAGAACGGGCGATATGGCAGTGAATCAGCTCCATCGGGTCCCGCGCGGCGAACGGCGGCTGCCCGGTCAGCAGGGTGTACAAGGTGGCGCCGATGGCGTACAGATCGGCGCGGTAATCGAGCAGGCGGTTCATGCGGCCGGTCTGCTCGGGCGCCATGTAAGCCAGGGTGCCCTCCAGCGCGTGCGGCTGAACGATGCCCTGCGCTTCCTGCGGCAGCTCGCTGGCGATGCCGAAGTCGATCAGCTGCAGCAGCCCCGCCTCGGCGTTCCACACCAGGTTCGACGGATTGATGTCCTTGTGGATGACGCCCTGCGCATGCACCGCCTCGACGGCGTCGCACAGCTGGATGGCGATGGCGAAAAATTCGGCGGGCGCCAGCGCGCGCCGGCGCAGCAGCCGGTCAAGGGCGACGCCGCCGATATCGGCCAGCAGCATGGTCCAGCGCCCGCTGTCATATTTGAGCGAGAGCGGCGCCACCACGCCCGGATGCGCGCAGCGGCGGGCGATCTCGTACTCGCGGTGAAAGCGCGCGTTTTCCTGAAACGAAGGGAATTCCTGGTTCGGCTGCTTGACAATCAGCGCCGCCCCGTCCATGCCGCGCGCGCGCAGCACGCGCGAACGCGCGCTGGTGTGCAGCTGGTCGAGCAGTTCGAATTGGGGGGCGCCGGGCATGGGTGAAAAGCTGGAGGAACCGGTGTTTCGTTACTGCAAGTATAGCCGATCCAGCCAGCCCTGCGGTAACCTCCCGTTACACCTCGCCTCGCAATGGTACGACGTCCATCATCGCGGCGAAGCCCGCAAAACGCGGGTTTACGTCCCTGAAAATCATCCGGCTTCGCCGGTGATTTTCACCTGACCATCTTTGCGCCTCTAAGCCGGTTTAAACCTCTCGGAACTTGTTCCGAGCATTCCAGACCCAAACAAAAGTAGGTTTTCACTTTTGGTTGATCGGTTTGATCGCCGTGGGAAAAAATAATTGCTGGCCGGCCGGTTTGAACGAGGCGATACGGGCCTGGCCCTCCGGCGAGGTGATCCAGTCGATCAGCAGTTTCGCGCCCTTGTAGTTCACGCCCGGATGCTTGGCCGGGTTGACGGCGATGATGCCGTACGGGTTGTACATCGACTTGTCGCCCTCGACCACCACTTCCAGCCCGGTTTTCGCTTTGTAGGCGCCATAGGTGGCGCGGTCGGTCAGGGTATAGGCCTGCAGTTCGGCGGCCATGTTGAGCACTTCGCCCATGCCAAGGCCGGCCGAGATGTAGGTGCTGCCGGCGGGGGCGATGCCGGCCGATTTCCAGTAGGCCTTCTCCATGATGTCGGTGCCGGAGTTGTCGCCGCGCGAGATGAACTTGGCGCCGCTGTCGTGGATTTTGCGGAAGGCCGCCAGCACGTCCTTGCCGCCCTTGATGCGGGCCGGGTCGGAGGTCGGGCCGGCGACGATAAAGTCGTTGTACATGACGTCGCGGCGGTCGACGCCCCAGCCGTCGGCGACAAATTTGTCCTCGGCGGCGCGGGCGTGCACCAGGGTGACGTCGACGTCGCCGTTCTTGCCCAGTTCGAGAGCCTTGCCGGTGCCGACCGAGATGACGTTGACCTTGCTGTTGGTCTTGGCCTCGAACGGCGGCAGCAGCCAGCCCAGCAGGCCGGAATTGTCGGTGCTGGTGGTGGTCGACATGCGAATCACCATCGGCTCGGCGGCGCCGGCGAGCGGCGCGACCAGGGATGCCGCGATCAATAAAGCGAACAGGCTGCGACGTTTCATGTGAACTCCCCAA
>JAQGNM010000229.1 GCA_028291845.1 Massilia sp.
GCATCTACAACACCTTCGACGCGCACCGCCTGCTGCACTGGGCCGAGCTGGAAGGCAAGCAGCACGCGCTGAAAATGGCCTTGTTCAACGCATATTTTACGGCCGGCGAAAACGTCAGCGCCCACGATGTGCTGGTGCGGCTGGCCGGACAGGCGGGCCTGGACCAGGCCGAAGCGAAGCGCATCCTGGTCAGCGACACCTACGGCGCCGAAGTGCGCGAGCGCGAGCAATTCTTTCAGCGGCACGGGATCAATTCGGTGCCGGCGATCATCATCAATCAAAAGCACCTGATTTCGGGCGGCCAGCCGCCGGAAGTGTTCGAGCAAGCCATTCGCGACATCGCAGCGAAAGAATAAAAGGAAATAGAAAATACAATCACCGTTTTGGTGCAGCGCCCGATCGCGGCGCTGTAACGGTGCGATAACCATCGAGCCCCGGCACGCATTGACCGCGTGTACCGGGGCTTTTTCGTCTTGACGCGGTTTTCCTGCTGGCACGCCACTTGCTGAGACCTGGGTATCCAGGAACTTTTCAGCCACCCGCGCCAACGAGGAATTCATGAATGACGATCACAGCACCAATCGACTGCGCCGCACCCTTCTCAAAGCCGGCGCAGGTGCGTCCTTGACCGGGCTCGCCAGCGGCGGCGTGTTTGCCGCCGGCTCCGACAAGCCTGAAAAGCAAGAGGTGCGGATCGGTTTTATCCCACTGACCGACTGCGCCTCGGTGGTGATGGCATCCGTGTTGGGCTTCGACAAAAAGTACGGCATCAAGATTGTGCCGAGCAAGGAATCGTCCTGGGCCAGCGTGCGCGACAAGATGGTCAACGGCGAGCTGGACGCCGCCCACGTGCTGTACGGCCTGGTATATGGCGTGCAGATGGGCATTGGCGGGCCGAAGAAAGACATGGCGGTTCTGATGAACCTCAATCACAACGGCCAGGCGATCACCCTGTCGAAAAAAGTCTCGGACAAGGGCGGCGTCGACGGCCCCTCGCTGGCCAAACTGATGCAGACGGACAAACGCGAATATTCCTTTGCCCAGACTTTCCCTACCGGGACCCACGCCATGTGGCTGTACTACTGGCTGGCGAGCTACGGCATCAATCCGATGAAGGATGCCAAGGTGATCACCGTGCCGCCGCCGCAGATGGTGGCGAATATGCGTGTCGGTAACATGGACGGTTTCTGCGTGGGCGAACCGTGGAACCACCGGGCGATTGTCGACGGCGTCGGCATCACTGCCGCCACCACCCAGGACATCTGGCGCGATCACCCGGAAAAAGTGCTGGGCACCACCGCCGACTGGGTCAAAACCAACCCGAACACGGCGCGCGCGCTGGTTGCCGCCATTCTCGATGCCAGCAAATGGATCGACGCCTCGCTGTCGAACAAAAGCAAGATGGCTGAAACCATCGCCGACAAGTCGTACGTGAACACCTCGGTCGACGTCATCAACCAGCGCATCCTGGGCCGCTACCAGAACGGTCTGGGTAAAACCTGGGACGACCCGAATCACATGAAGTTTTTCGACGATGGCGGCGTCAATTTTCCGTATCTGTCCGACGGCATGTGGTTCATGACCCAGCACAAGCGCTGGGGTTTATTGAAGGCCGAGCCCGATTACCTGGCCACCGCCACGGCGGTGAACCAGATCGCCTTGTACAAGGAAGCGGCGGCGCTCGCCAAGGTGGCGGTGCCGAAAGCCACCATGCGCTCGACCAAGCTGATCGACGGTACCGTGTGGGACGGCAAGAATCCCAAAGCCTATGCCGACAGTTTTAAAATCCGCGCCTGAAGGAGAACGCCATGAGCGCCGTGCTTGAATCGCTTCCCGATGCACCCGCTTACAAGAAGCCGCGCCGCAGCGAACGGCTGGCCATGCAGGGCGTGCGGCTGGGCCGCTCGCCGGCCGCCGAACTGTTACGCAGCTGCCTGATCAAGGTGGTGCCGCCGCTGGTCGGCATCGGCTTTCTATTGCTGGTGTGGCAGGCGATTTCGCTCCATAACAGCGCCTTTCCATCGCCGGCGGTGACCTGGACCGAAGCGGTGAGGCTGTTCGCCGATCCGTTTTACAGCAAGGGGCCGAACGACCAGGGCATCGGCTGGAACATCCTCGCTTCCCTGAAACGGGTGGCGGTCGGCTTCGGCCTTGCTGCCGTGGTCGGCATTCCGCTCGGCTTTATCATCGGCCGCTTTCGCTTCATGTCGGCGATGTTCGATCCGATCATCAGTTTATTAAAACCGGTGTCGCCGCTCGCTTGGCTGCCGATCGGCCTGCTGGTATTCAAGGCGGCCGATCCGGCGGCGATCTGGTCGATTTTTATCTGTTCGATCTGGCCGATGATCGTCAACACGGCGGTCGGCGTGCAGCGGGTGCCGCAGGATTACATGAACGTGGCGCGCGTGTTGAATCTGTCGGAATGGAAGATTTTTACCAAGATACTGCTGCCTTCCGTGTTGCCGTACATGCTGACCGGCGTGCGTCTGGCCATCGGCACCGCCTGGCTGGTGATTGTCGCCGCTGAAATGTTGACGGGCGGCGTCGGCATCGGCTTCTGGGTGTGGGACGAATGGAATAACCTGAATGTGCCGCACATTATCATCGCCATCGTCGTCATCGGCGTGGTCGGCCTGATTCTCGAGCAGGCGCTGGTGGCGCTGGCAAAATCGGTGACGTATTCGGACACGGGACATTGAGGGTTTGCATATGCACAATACAAAATTCATTGAAGTGCGCGGCGCCGACATGCGCTTCGATACGAAGAAGGGCAGCTTTCACGCGCTCAGCAACATCGATCTGAATATTGCCCAAGGCGAGTTCGTGACCCTGATCGGCCATTCTGGCTGCGGCAAATCCACCTTGCTCAATTTACTCGCCGGCCTGACCCGCGCCACCGACGGCGCCCTGATCTGCGCTGGCCGCGAAATCGACGGTCCCTCGCCCGAGCGCGCGGTGGTGTTTCAGAATCACTCGCTGCTGCCGTGGCTGACCTGCTTTGAAAACGTCTACCTGGCTGTCGAGCGGGTGTTTGCAGGCGCCGAGCCGGCCGCTCAACTGCGCGAGCGCAGCCATGCGGCGCTGGCGCTGGTCGGCCTCTCGGCGGCGGCCAACAAGCGGCCCCATGAAATCTCCGGCGGCATGAAGCAGCGCGTCGGCATTGCCAGGGCCTTGTCGATGGCGCCGAAGGTGCTGCTGATGGACGAGCCGTTCGGCGCGCTCGACGCCCTCACGCGCGCCCATCTGCAGGACGAGTTATTGCGGATCGTCGCGCAGACCGGATCGACGGTGGTGATGGTGACCCACGATGTAGATGAGGCGGTGCTGCTGTCGGACCGCATCGTCATGCTCACCAACGGCCCGGCGGCAACCATCGGCGACATCGTGCAGGTGAGATTGCCGCGTCCGCGCGACCGGGTGGAATTGGCGCATGATGCGCTGTATATCGATTATAAAACGCGGGTGCTGGAGTTTTTGTATCACCGTCAATCGCGGCCGAGCAAGGAAGCGGCTTAGTAGGGGGACTGGCACCTTCAGGTGCCTGTCCCATGCTGGCTCCGAAGCAAAGCAACCATGGGACAGGCACCCTGCGGTTGCCAGTCCCCCTCCTGCGAGCTATGCAAGTTCCAGCATAATCGGCTGATGATCCGACGCCGCCGTCTCCGACAGCACCTCCATCGCCGTCACCCGTGGCGCCAGGTCGTCGGTGACAAAAAAGTAATCATAGGTATCCGGCTTCTCCGGCCACGGATAGCCATGCAAGCCGGCGGTTGGCGCGTGCTTCAAATCGTTTTTCAGAGCCCACGCATCGACCAGCGGCCTGTACGCTCCTTCGCCGGGCGCCAGTAGTGCCTGGTATTCGTCCGACCCCGGCAGCATATTGAAATCGCCGCAATAAATAGCCGAGCAGGGCCGGTAGCCGAGTTGAAACGGCGCGTCCAGGCTCGGGTCCGGCTGGAAGATCTTGGCGCGCTCGCACGCTTCCCAGTGCTGGTAACGGATGTACTGGATCTGCGCCAAGCGCTGCAGCTTCGAGTAGTACTCCAGATGCGTGGTCAACAGGCGCAGCTTGCCGCCGGGCGCTTCCAGCACCGTCTCGATCAGGCCGCGCGGCATGCCGGCCGGGCTGTCGGGGTCGGGCGGCCACGGCAGCATGTGGCGGTGCACCTGGGTCATGCGGTATTTCGACAGCAACAGGTTGCCGAACTGGCGGGGCAGGTTGTTCTGGTAGATCTCGGAAGTGGGTTCGATGACGGCGTGGTAGCCGCCGAAGGCGCCGGCAAACTGGCGGAACTGGTTGCTGCTGGCATTGCCCTCGAGTTCAGGGTGGTTCGATGCGACTTCCTGCAGGCAGATCACGTCGGGATTGAGCTTGCGCAGCACATCGATGATGGCATGGATGCGGATACGGCTGTCCTTGCCGCACCCCCAGTGAATATTCCAGCTGACAACCCGCATGCCCCACCTCCACATCAAGAAAACGCAGGCATCTTGCCAGTTTTCGGGAGACCACGAGAACACCGTAGGATGTTGTTACAAATTCGTAAATGTCGGATTATTACGGGTAAATGACGCCCGGAAACTACGTGTCGACGCTGTCAGATTTCGCGGATTTCATCGAGCGACCAGCGCGGCCGCACATTGAAGCCGTACTCCTTTTTGGCCGCGTCCGGATTGATTTGCAAGCGCATCGCCCCGGCAAAGGCGATCATCGCGCCATTGTCGGTGCAAAACTCCAGCTCCGGATAAAACACCTGGAATTTCTTTTGGATCGCCGCCGCGTTCAAGGACGCCCGCAATTGCGCATTGGCGCCGACGCCGCCGGCAATCACCAGCCGTTTCAAGCCGGTGTGTTTTAACGCGCTGATGCATTTCGCCGTCAGCACGTCGACGATCGCATCGACAAAGCCGCGCGCGATATTCGCCTTGTCCTGCTCGCAGATATTGGCGACGACTTTCTGCTCGTGGTTTTTGACGACCGTCAGCACCGCTGTTTTCAGGCCCGAAAAACTGAAATTGAAATCCTTCGAATGCAGCATCGGACGCGGCAATTTGTACGCCAGCGGATCGCCGAATTCAGCCAGCCGCGATATCGCCGGCCCGCCCGGATAACCGAGCCCGAGCAGCTTCGCCGATTTGTCGAACGCTTCGCCGGCAGCGTCGTCGAGCGTCTCTCCCAGCAATTCATACTGGCCGACGCCATCGACCCGCATCAATTGCGTGTGGCCGCCCGATACCAGCAGCGCAATGAAGGGAAACTTCGGCGGACTCGACGCCAGCAGCGGAGACAACAAATGCCCCTCCAGGTGGTGCACACCGAGCACCGGTTTGTCGGCAGCCAGGCCCAGCGCGCACGCCACCGAGGAGCCGACCAGCAAGGCGCCGGCCAGGCCCGGACCCTGGGTATACGCAATCGCATCGACCTCGGCAAGCGTGACGCCGGCCGTGCCCAAGACGTTTTCCAGCAAGGGCAGGGCGCGCCGGATGTGGTCGCGCGACGCCAGTTCCGGCACCACGCCGCCGTATTCTTCATGCATGGCGACCTGCGAATGCAGGGCGTGCGACAACAGGCCGCGCTGCGTGTCGTACAGGGCGAGACCGGTTTCATCGCAGGAAGATTCGACGCCGAGAACAATCATGGGGGTGCGACCGAATAAAAAGAAAGGCCCGTATTATGGACGCTGCAGCAACTCAGCGTGCGCGGTCTTCAGCATTTTCTCGGTTGCTTCCCAGTCGATGCAGCCATCGGTCACCGAGCAACCGTATTTCAGTTGCGACAGGTCCGCCGGGATCTTCTGGTTGCCGCCGACGATGTTCGACTCGATCATCACGCCGACCAGCGACTTATTGCCGTGACGGATTTGCTGAACCACATCGGACATCACCAAGGGTTGCAGTTCCGGCTTTTTATAGCTGTTCGCGTGCGAGCAATCGACCACCAGATTGGCCGGCAAATTGGCCTTGGCCAGCGCCTGCTCGGCAATGGCGACCGACACCGAATCGTAATTCGGCCGGCCGTCGCCGCCGCGCAGCACCACGTGGCCGTAGGCGTTGCCGCTGGTGCGCACGATGGAGACGGTGCCCTCGCCATTGATGCCGAGGAAGGAGTGCGGATGGGCCGAGGACAGGATCGCATTGACCGCGATGCTGATGTCGCCGTCGGTGCCGTTTTTAAAACCGACCGGGGTCGACAGGCCGGACGACATTTCGCGGTGGGTTTGCGATTCGGTGGTGCGGGCGCCAATGGCGGTCCAGGCGATCAGATCGCCCAGGTATTGCGGCGAGATCGGGTCGAGCGCTTCGGTGGCGGTCGGCAAGCCCATCTCGCACACGTCGATCAGGAACTGCCGCGCTTTTTCCATGCCCTGGTCGACGCGGAAGGAATCGTCCATGTCGGGATCGTTGATATAACCCTTCCAGCCGGTGGTTGTTCTCGGCTTTTCGAAATACACGCGCATTACCAGCAGCATGGTGTCGGCCACTTCCGCCTGCAGCGCCTTCAAGCGGCGCGCATAGTCGAGGCCGGCGACCGGATCGTGGATCGAGCAGGGACCGACCACGACAAATAAACGTTTGTCCTTGCGGTCAATGATGTTGCGCAGGGCTTCGCGGCCTTTCATGACGGTGTCGAAGGCGGCGGCGGTCAGCGGCACTTTACGATGCAGCTCGACCGGCGAGGGCATGCGCGCGAAGGAGCTGACGTTACTGTTTTCAATATCTGCGGTGGTGGTCAT
>JAQGNM010000233.1 GCA_028291845.1 Massilia sp.
ACCTGAACCACGACTTAAAAATCATCGGCCTGCTGCGGGTGATGTTCGATCAGCGCATGACCTTGTCGCAGCAGGTATCGGCCCAGCTCGAGCAGCATTTCGGCGACAAGGTGTTTAAAACCATCATCCCGCGTAATGTGCGCCTGGCCGAAGCGCCGTCATACGGCGTGCCGGGGGTGGTGTTCGACCCCTCGTCCAAGGGAGCGCAGGCGTATATCGCCTTTGGCGCCGAGATGGTCGAGCGCATCAAGACAATGTAATCAAAATAATAAATCTGAAACGAATCTGAAAGCATCAACATGGCAACCAAGAAACTCAAGGGCCTCGGCCGCGGACTCGAGGCGCTGCTCGGCGGCGACGGCGATTTTAATCAGGCAGCGGCCAACGACCAGCCTTCCAATTTGCCGGTCGCCCAACTGCGCGCCGGCAAGTATCAGCCGAGAACACGGATGGACGAGGGCGCACTGAACGAACTGGCGGCGTCGATCAAATCGCAGGGGGTGATGCAGCCGGTGCTGGTGCGCCCGATCGGCAAGGATGGCGCCGCCATCACCTATGAGATCATCGCCGGCGAACGGCGTTTTCGGGCGGCGCAGATCGCCGGCCTCGACACCATCCCGGTGCTGGTACGCGACGTCGACGACCAGGCCGCCGCCGCCATGGCGCTGATCGAAAACATCCAGCGCGAAGACCTCAATCCCCTCGAAGAGGCGCAGGGCATCCACCGCCTGATCGACGATTTTAGTTTTACCCACGAGCAGGCGGCGCAGGCGGTCGGCCGCTCGCGTTCGGCGGTGTCGAACCTGCTGCGCCTGATGAACCTGGCGCAGCCGGTGCAAACCATGCTGATGGCCGGCGATATCGACATGGGCCACGCCCGCGCGCTATTGGCGGTCGACGCCGCCACCCAGATCAGCCTGGCCAGCCAGGTGGTGGCCAAGCGCCTGTCGGTACGCGAAACCGAAAAACTGGTGACCCGGACAATGGATGAAGCCGCCAATCCACCGGTAGCGCGCGTAAAAGAGAAATCGGGCGATATCCAGCGCCTTGAAGAAGAACTATCCGACAAGCTGGCGACCCCGGTCTTATTTAAGATGGGCAACAAGGGCCGCGGCCAGATGATCATCGACTTTGCCGACCTCGACATCCTCGATGGCGTTCTGGCAAGGCTGCGGGCGTAAACACCCGTCACACTCTGACGCCGCGACAGTATTGCTTTAAAAACTAGCAAGCTGTCGCTAAGTCATTGACCGTGAACAAGATTCTTGTTCATGCCGCCACGCTGCAATGTTAGCCGCACCATAACAGGTCAAACGCGCAGCAAGCGTGGTTTTTGGTGTGATTTGCGCCCCGTCAAAGTGCGTCAACGTTTGACGCGTATGTGCATAGACCTTATAATCCCGCTGATTCACGCAATTCCGCCATACGCAACACAGCTTTTACACGCTGCGAAAAGAACAAAAAATGTTGCGCTTAGTTTCCCTGCAATTGTTGGTCACGGTCATTGCCGGCGTCATCGCCGCACTGATCGCGGGCTGGCCTGCCGCTGTGTCGGCAATGTTGGGAGGATTTTGCTGCGTCGTCCCCAACGGTTTGTTTGCCTTGCGCCTGTTTGCGAATGCGCGCAAACCCGGTGGGGCAAACCCGATGACTTTCATGGTCGGGGAGTTTATCAAGATTGCATTGACGTTGACCTTGTTGGGGGTCAGCGCATGGCTGTACCGCGATTTGAACTGGCTCGCCTTAATTTGCGGCTTCATCGTGGCACTGAAAAGTTACATCATCTTATTGTTTAGGCGCTAGACATGACTACTGAAACCGTCGCTGCAGGAGCACAACCGGCAGGCGAGCACGCGCTCACCGCTGGGCAATACATCCAACACCACCTGGGGCACATGCGTTCGCAGCCTCAGCCAGGGATTGTCGATTTTAACGTCATCAACTACGACACCATCCTGTGGTCGGTGCTGATGGCCATCGTCGCCTTTTTCCTGCTGCGCGCCGCCGCCAGCCGCGTCACCTCGGGCGTGCCGAGCCGCTTCCAGGGCGCCGTCGAGTCGCTGGTGGAACTGGTCGAAGACCAGTCGAAAGCCATCGTCCACGGCGACCGCAGCTTCATCGCCCCGCTGGCCCTGACCGTGCTGGTGTGGGTTGTACTGATGAACTCGCTGGACTTCCTGCCGGTCGACCTGTTTGCCACCATCTTCCGCGCCATGGGCATCCACACCGCCGAAGGCCACGAGCCGTTCTTCCGCGTCGTGCCGACGGCCGACTTGAACGGCACCTTCGGCATGGGCATCGTCGTGTTTGCCTGCATGATTTATTACGGCATCAAGGTGCAGCACTTCGGCGGCTTCATCAAGGGCTTGTTCACGGCACCGTTCGGCGCCCATCCAGCCCTGTGGATTTTCAATTTTGGTTTGAACCTGATCGAGTACGCGGCCAAGACGGTCTCGCTGTCGATGCGACTGTTCGGCAACATGTTTGCCGGTGAGTTGCTGTTCTTGCTGATCGCCCTGCTCGGCGCTACCTGGATCGGTGTCACCACCCAGAGCGTCGCGCTGGCCGGCCTGCATGTGTTGCTGGGAACGGGCTGGGCGCTGTTCCACCTGTTGATCGTACCTTTGCAAGCATTCATTTTCATGATGCTGACCTTGGTGTACATCGGCCAGGCGCACGAGGGCCACTAAGCAGTGGTCCGGCAAGGATTGCAGGACCGTAGGAATTGCAGGAATTGTAGGAATCGTAGGAAATGTAGTCTCTAGTAGTTTTAACTTTAACGTTTTATTTTTTTGATTATTTAAGGAGTTTTTTGATGACTAACATCGCTTTCGTAGCACTGGCTTGCGGCTTGATCATTGGTTTGGGTGCTATCGGTGCATGTATCGGTATCGGCATCATGGGCGGTAAGTTCATCGAAGCTTCGGCGCGTCAACCAGAACTGATGAACACCCTGCAAACCAAGATGTTCCTGCTGGCTGGTCTGATCGATGCGGCGTTCCTGATCGGCGTTGGTATCGCAATGATGTTCGCGTTCTCGAACCCATTCGGCGCTTGATCGTTAATTCTCAATAGCCGGGCGCGCACTTTTGCCTGCCCGGCGTATGTCATTCTGAGAAGGAAAAAGTTGTGAACTTAAATTCGACAATGTTCGTCCAGGCGATCGTCTTCCTGATCCTGGCGTTTTCGATCGCAAAATTCGTCTGGCCGCCGATGATGGCAGCGCTCGATGCGCGCGCAAAGAAAATCGCTGACGGCCTGGCCGCCGCCGACCAGGGCAAACAAGCCATGGCCGCCGCGCAGAAAACCGTGCAAGCCGAACTGGCCACTGCCCGTGATGAAGGCCAGAAACGCATCGCCGACGCTGAAAAGCGCGCGCAGATGGTTGCCGACGAGATCAAAGCCAACGCCAACGCCGAAGCGGCCCGCATCATCGCCCAGGCCAAGGCTGACGCCGAGCAGCAAGTAAGCAAGGCCCGCGAAGAATTGCGCGCGCAAGTTGCCGGCCTCGCCGTCAAGGGCGCCGAGCAAATTCTGAAACGTGAAGTGAACGCAGCGGCACATGCCGACCTGCTGTCGCAACTGGCAACCGAGCTGTAATCATGGCTGAACTCGCAACCGTCGCCCGTCCTTACGCCGAAGCGCTGTTCCGTGTCGCCCAAAGCGGCGACATGGCTGGCTGGTCCAACCTGGTCAACGAGCTGGGCAATATCGGTGCGAACGCCGATGTGCAAGGTTTTGCGCGCAACCCGAACGTCAAGCCGACCGATGTCGCCGACGCCTTCGCGTCGATGATCAAGTCGCCCGTCACCGCGGAAGCCAAAAACTTCATCGCCATGCTGATCGAAAACGGCCGCATTGCCCTGCTGCCGGAAATCGCCGCGCAATTTGCCGTGCTCAAAAATGCACAGGAAGGCGCCGCCGATGCCCACGTGACCAGCGCGTTCGACATGTCGAGCGAGCAGGTCGCCCAGCTGGTGGCGAGCCTGGAAAAGAAATTTGGCCGCAAGCTCAACCCGACCGTGACAGTGGACCCTTCGCTGATCGGTGGTGTGCGCGTGGTGGTCGGCGACGAAGTGCTCGACACCTCGGTCCGCGCCAAGCTGCAACAGATGAACGTTGCGCTGGCGTCCTGACCGGCTGTCCGCACCGCACTCGCGCCCTCACCCCATCTTGCCCTACGCATCAAGAAACTATTAGGAGTTAGCATGCAACTTAACCCATCTGAAATCAGCGAACTGATCAAGAGCCGCATTCAGGGCCTCGAAGGTTCCGCTGAAGTTCGCAATCAAGGCACGGTTATCTCCGTGGCCGACGGTATCTGCCGTATTCACGGTCTGTCGGACGTGATGCAGGGCGAGATGCTGGAATTCCCAGGCAACACGTTTGGCCTGGCGATGAACCTCGAGCGCGACTC
>JAQGNM010000246.1 GCA_028291845.1 Massilia sp.
GGCTTTTTATGTCCAATACCCCAGTACGCAAGCCTATCGAAATCAAGATCTCCACCGTGGTTGCGGTGGCGGCGATATTGCACGACGCCAGCATGCCGGTGCTGCAGGAAGCAATGGCGCAGATGACAGGCGGCGCTGCCGACTATTTCGACGACGAGTTCGCTATCCTCGATATCGGCCAGTTGCCACATAACCATCCGGCGATCGATTGGCCAGCGCTGATCGGCCTGTTCCGGTCGCATCGGCTGACGCCAGTAGCGGTGCGCAACGCGCCAGCGGCGCTTGAAGCAGAAATCATTGCCCACGGCCTGAGCCTGGACGTGGTCGCCAAGCCCCGCATGGCGGCACGGGCGGAAGCGGAAGCGGCCCCGGCTCCGGCCCCGGCCCCGGCTGCACCCCAGCCTGCGATACAGCAAGCAACGCGCGGCACCATGATCATCGACACCCCGGTGCGCGCCGGCCAGCGCATTTATGCGCGCGGCTGCGATCTGATCGTCACCGCCGCCGTCAACAACGGCGCCGAAGTGATCGCCGACGGCAGCATCCATATTTATGCCCAGCTGCACGGACGTGCGCTGGCGGGCGCCTCCGGCAATGCCGACGCCCGAATTTTTGCGCTGTCGTTGACGCCTGAACTGGTGTCGATCGCCGGCGTGTACCGTACTTTCGACGACGGCTTCCCGCCCGAGCTGGCCCGCCAGCCCGCGCAGATCCGTCTGGTGGGCGACCGGATCGATATACTATCGCTCAGCCCGGCCGCCCGCGCCTGACCCCTTATTGAAAAGGATTTATCCGTGGCAAGAATTATTGTTGTGACGTCCGGCAAGGGCGGGGTCGGCAAGACCACCTCCAGCGCCAGTTTCTCCACCGGTCTGGCCGCGCGCGGCCACAAAACCGCCGTCATCGACTTCGACGTCGGTCTGCGCAACCTCGACCTGATCATGGGTTGCGAACGGCGCGTGGTGTACGACCTGATCAACGTGGTCAACGGTGAAGCGACCTTGAACCAGGCCCTGATCAAGGACAAGCATTCCGACAACCTGTTTATCTTGCCGGCCTCGCAAACGCGCGACAAGGACGCCCTCACCGAAGAAGGCGTCGAGCGCGTGCTGCACGACATGATCAACATGGGTTTCGAATACATCGTCTGCGATTCGCCCGCCGGTATCGAACACGGCGCCCTGATGGCCTTGACCTTCGCCGACGAGGCCATCATCGTGACCAACCCGGAAGTGTCGTCGGTGCGCGATTCGGACCGCATTCTCGGCATCATCCAGGCCAAATCGCGGCGCGCCCAGAGCGGCGCCGAGCCGGTCAAGGAACATTTATTGATCACCCGTTATTCGCCCAAGCGCGTCGAGAACGACGAGATGCTGTCCTACCAGGACGTGCAGGAAATTCTGCGCATTCCCCTGATTGGCATCATCCCGGAATCGGAATCGGTGCTGCACGCGTCGAACCAGGGCAATCCGGCGATTCACTTCAAGGGCACCGACGTCGCCGAAGCGTACGAGGACGTGGTATCGCGTTTCCTTGGCGCCGACCTGCCGCTGCGCTTTACCAGCTACGAAAAACCGGGTTTCCTGCAGCGCATCTTCGGAGGAAAGTGACATGGCACTGCTTTCCTTCCTGTTCCCGCCCAAGGCGAAAAGCGCCAGCGAAGCCAAGGAACGGCTGCAAATCATCATCGCGCGCGAACGCACCACGCGCGCCGGTCCGGATTTTCTGCCTGCCCTGCACCGCGAACTGATCGAAGTGATTTCAAAATACACCAAGGTCAACGCGGAAGACATCAAGCTCTCGCTCGACCGCCAGGGCAATCTGGAAGTGCTCGAAGTGAACGTGGTGTTGCCGGACGCCTGAGCGACCGGTTGAAATAAAGGCGATAAAGGCAATAAAGGCGCCATCCGGGCCTGCGCGCGGCGCAGGCCCGGATGGCGTTGCTGTTTTGATGTAACGGTTACGCGCTGACCGTTCTGGCGTGATTGAGCTTTTCCGCCACCCTGGCGCACGCTTCCACGTGCTGGTAGCCGAGCTTTCTGAAAATCGCAAAGCCGATCGCCGCCGACACCACCGACCCCGCCACCGGCACCAGCTTGGCCGCCGTTTTGCTGGCGATGCGCACGCCCACTTTTTTGAACACCCGCAGCAGCATCTCGCGCGTCACGAGTTTTCCCACCATCATGCCACCGATCCCAATGGCCGCCTCGTAGGCAAGCAGGCGGTATTGCGGCTGCAAGCGCTCGATCTGCTTCTCGGTGAGGCCGAACGCTGCGTTGACCTCCTCGACTAACCTGGCAAAAAGTGAAAAATCCGACACAAGATCCAGGCCCGGCACCGGCACGGCGGAAAAACCGGCGGCCATGGTGGCGCGCTTTCGTACCATTTGTCGACACCGCTCCCGTACTGCCGAGATTGCTAGTTCACTACCAGGAATTAAGGTCCAGTCGCTCAGTTGCGCCTCCTTCATCGCTTGTCCCCTCGCTTTTGGAATTCAACTAGCTAACAACATGGTTCAACTAGCTAACAACATAGGCTATTGATAAGCCGGTTCTTAAAGTGTACCTTTAAACGCGGGTCGCGCTTGCACTGTACGTAAGGTGATGGATAGTTAATATTCGCAACTCAAGTTTGGACTTCAATTGTAAATGTCTGTTATATTTCGGTTAACTGTAGATCACTTTACGTAGGATATTGCCTACGAACTTCTAGCGGCACAATACCCACTATGCGCATAGCAGTCCTCGATAGCGACCCCGCCCAGGCAGATCTGATTTGCCAGGTGCTTTCTGGCGCCGGCCATACCTGCCAAACTTTTGACAATGCCAGGGAGTTGCTTGGCGAGCTCAAGAAAGATGGCACCGACATGCTCATTCTCGACTGGAACGTCGCCGATTTGCCCGGCAGCGAAGTGCTGCGCCGGGCCAAGGAAAAACTTCCAGCGAAGACGCCGATGATGTTTGTAACTAACAACTCGGCGGAAGACGACATTGTCGATGGCATCGGCGCCGGCGCCGACGATTACATGATCAAACCGTTGCGCCGCGGTGAATTGCTGGCCCGCGTGCAAGCCTTGTTGCGCCGCGCCTATCCTTCGCAAAACGGCGCGGAACACCTGCAGTTCGGCCCCTACCTGTTTGAAACGCGTCCGGGCCGCTTGCTGATCGACGGCAACGTCATCGACGTCACTCACAAGGAGTTTGCCCTGGCGTTGTTGTTCTTCCGCAATATCGGCCGTCCGCTGTCGCGCGCCTTCATTCACGAAGCAGTGTGGATTCGCGAAACCGCGCTTCCCTCGCGCACCATGGATACCCACGTCTCACGGGTGCGCAACAAGTTGCGCCTGCGTCCGGAAAACGGTTTTAGATTGGTGCCGGTGTATAGCTACGGCTATCGCCTGGAAAAAATGGGCGCGTAAGCACGCGCCGTAGTCTGCCTTCCGCCCTGCCCGGGCCATGCCCGGGCAGGGCGCTGCTTCCACCGGGCAGCCGCGTTATAATGGCTGCTTCGCATGGCCATTGCGCCTGTCGCTTCCTGCGTTTCCCTTCATGCAACTGCTTGCCGTCGGCCTCAACCACACCACCGCACCGGTCTCGCTTCGCGAGCAACTGGCGTTGGCGCCGGATCAGCTCGGCCAGGCGGTGCAGGCGGCGCGCGGCTGGTTTGCCGGTATCGACCAGCATGGCGGCGACGAAGCGGCGATCCTGTCGACCTGCAACCGCACCGAGCTGTACGCCGCCAGCCGTGCCCCCAACGGACTCGACGCCAGCGCGCATTTCCTCGCCGATTATCACAAGCTCAACGTTGCCGACCTGCGCCCGCACTTGTACATGCTGCCGCAGGACGCCGCCGTGCGCCACGCCTTCCGGGTCGCCTCCGGCCTCGATTCGATGGTGCTGGGCGAGCCGCAGATCCTCGGCCAGATGAAGGACGCGGTGCGCATGGCCGACGAAGCCGGCGGCCTGGGCACCTATCTGCACCAGATGTTCCAGCGCTCGTTCTCGGTGGCCAAGGAAGTGCGCAGCACCACCGCGATCGGCGCCCACAGCGTGTCGATGGCGGCCGCCGCCGTCCGCCTGTCGCAGCGCATTTTCGACAAGCTGTCGGATCAGCACGTGCTGTTCATCGGCGCCGGCGAAATGATCGAGTTGTGCGCCACCCACTTCGGCGCCCAGCAGCCCAAATCGGTGACGGTTGCCAACCGTACCCTGGAACGGGGAGAAGCGCTGGCGCGGCGTTTTAACGGCCGCGCCATCACCCTGGC
>JAQGNM010000111.1 GCA_028291845.1 Massilia sp.
GTGCAGAAATGTGCGGGGTTTTTTTTACGCCTGGGGTTTTGCGCGTGCCGCCATTACGCCGCGGATTCGCGCCATCTGCCCCAATCTGAAACAGCGGTGTTTCATCCCTGGCGCAGAGATCGACAAGTATCTGCGCCGGCCGGTTCTTAAAACGCGTATGCGACGGTAATTCCCGCCATCCAGTTGCGGCCGGGCGCCGCCTCGTAAAACCGTTTATTGGTGTCGCCGACGATCAGCGAGCCGACGTACTGGCGGTCCAGCAGATTGTTCACCCTGATGAACTCCTTGAAGCGCCACCGGCCCAGCTCCTGGCCAGCATTGAAGCGCGCATTGAGGATGGCGTAGCCGGGCGCCGGGATTTCGGCGTTGGCGTCTTCCGCATACGCCTTGGTGCTGGCGATGCCTTCGAGGGCGGCGCCGAAGCGGCCGGCGCCATCCTTCCACGCCAGCTCGGCAAAGCCGTTCGCATTCGGCACGCCGGGTAGGCGGCTGCCTTCGAGCACCGTGCCAAAACCCTGGTCATAAACGGCGCGCAGGGCGGTCAGCGCGACGCGCGTACTGAAACCGGCGCCCAGATTGGCGTCGACCGATACTTCGGCGCCCTGGCGCAAGGTCTTGCTGGCGTTCTTGTAGCTGGTGCGCCCGCCGGTGGCGCTGTCGACCACCAGTTCGTCGCTGGTGCGCACCTGGAACAGCGCGGCATTGATGCGGGTGCTGCCTGCCACCATGGCCTTGGCGCCCACTTCGACATGGGTGCTCTGGGCCGCCTTCAGGCCGTAATTGAAGCCGCCTGCGGTCCCCGAATAAAACAATTCGTTGAGGGTCGGCGTTTCGAAACCGCGCGCGGCGCTGACGTAGACATTCAGGTTCGGGTCGATTTTATACAGCGCCCCTAGCACCGGCGTGGTGTGGCTGTAGCTGACCGCGCCGCTGTCATTGCCGTTGGCGAGAAAATGGTCGTCCACCTCGACCTTCAGGCGGGTGTGGCGCAGGCCGCCGGTCAGCACCCAGGAGCCGCTTTTCCACTCGGTTTGCGCGTACGGATCGACGCTCGAGAGCACATCCTGCTCGGCGCGGCGCTGCGCGCCCCGAACGCCGAACTGATTGCCGATAAAATTTTCATAGCCGCTGCGATCGTCGCTCGAGTGGCCGTAATCGATACCCACCGTGGTGGTGAGCTTGCCGCCGGCCAGCGGACGCACGAAGGCGTAATTGATATCGGCGCCGTAGAAGTCGCGGTCGAAGTCGACCACGCCGCCCGAGTGCGTCGGCGGCGCCTGGAAGGCCCTTGAAAACGCCTGGTACTGGACCACTTGGCGGTTACCGCCATACACCATCGCGTGCAGCCGGTCGTCGCCGAATTGCTGGTCGTAAGTCACGCCGGCCTGGGTGTGGCGGATGTCCTTGCGGGTGTTGTAGCGGTCGGCGAGGGTACGCTTGGGATTCTGCGTATCGGTGCTGTCGATCTCGCCGGCGCGCGGATCTCGCTGGTAAGTTGCCCAGGTGACGCCGAGCGGATCTTGCGTGTCGTCCTGGCGCAGCGAGTTGGCGACCAGCGTCAGTTTGCCGCCGTCGACCGGACGCATGGTCAGCTTGGCGAACGCCTGATCGCGGGTGGCGGCGCTGTGGGCGCGGTAGCCATCGGTCTCGAAGCGCGAGGCGTCGAGCACATAGCCGACGCTGCCGACGCCGCCGCTGCTGCCACTACTTGTGGCGCCCTGGGCGCTGACATCGACCTTGCTGGTGCCGTAGCTGCCGGCGCTGACGGTCGACTCCAGGGTCGGCCGGCCCTGGCCCTCGCGCGTGATCAGTTGAATCACGCCGCCCGAGTGATTGCCGTAGATAGCGGAAAACGGCCCGCGCAGCACCTCAATGCGTTCGGCCATGTCGAGATTGAAGGCAGACGGCTGGCCCTGGCCATCAGGCATGGTGGCTGGCACGCCGTCGCTGATCAGGCGTACGCCGCGCACGCCAAAGGCGGAGCGGGCGCCGAAGCCGCGCGACGAGATCTGCAGGTCCTGTGCATAATTCTGGCGGTTCTGCGCCACCAGGCCGGGCACGGCGGCCAGGGCCTCGGAGGCGTTCACCCGCATCTGGCCTTCGCGGATGCGGGTGGCGTCGACCACGTCGATGGCGGCCGGTAAATCGAAACTGGTGTGTTCAAGGCGGCTGGCACTGATGACGACGACATCCATCGGCTGCTGCTGTTGCTGCTGTGGCAGGGGCGGTGCGGGGGCGTCGGCGGCAAAACCGGCAGCCGGGGCCAGCACGGCGAACAGGCCGGCGACGGCATTCAAACGAAACGGCGGTACCATGTATCTCTCCAAAGTGAAGCAATGATTTAATCGATAAGCAATATACCTGCCATGCCCCATGCTGCGCCGCACACTTGGCGACCGGGTCGCCGCTCCCGTGGGTGGCACGGCCTTTGCAGCGAATGACGCAGGCGCGCGCACCCGCACGTGCGAATTTACCGAGGTCACTATCTTGAAAAAGCTGATTCTGTTTGCCTTGCTTGGCGTGGCCGCCGCGGCCGGCGCCGCGCCCTTCGCTTACGTTCCCAATGAAAAGTCCGGCACCGTCAGCGTCATCGACACCGCCACCGACACCGTCGTGCGCGACATCGCCGCCGGAAAGCGTCCGCGCGGCATCGCCGTGGCTCGCGGCGGCAGCAAGCTGTTCGTCACCGATGCTGGCGCCAACGTCCTGCTGATGCTGCCCACCGGCGCCGGGCAGCGCGCGGCTGCGCCGCCCAGTATCGCGCTGGGCAAGTCGCCGGAAGGCGTCAGCATCTCCGCCGACGGCCGCCTGATCGCCGTCGCTGTCGAGGAAAACAACAGCGTCACCTTGATCGACGCCGCCAACGGCGCGCAGCTGGCCGACATCAAGGTGCAGGGCAAAAATCCCGAGCATGCCGTGTTCAGCCCCGACGGCCGCTGGCTGCTGGTATCGGCGGAAGAGGCCGAGCAAGTCGACCTCATCGACGTCGCCGCCCGCCGCCAGGTCGGCAGCATCGCCGTCGGCCGGCGTCCGCGCGGGATCGGTTTTACGCCGGATTCGTCGCGCGCGTATGTCGCGGCCGAACTGGTCAACACCGTGTATGCGATCGACCTTGCCAGCCGAAAAGTGATCGCCACCATACCTGCCGGCAAAAACGCCAACGGCATCGCCATGGCGCCCGATGGCAAGCAGGTATGGGTATCAAACGGCGCCGACGGCACCGTCATGCGGATCGACACGGCAAGAAATGTCGTCACAGCTACCGTGCCGGTCGGCAAGCGCCCATGGAATATGGCGATCACGCCGGACGGCAAGAAGTTGTATGTCGCCAACGGCCGCTCCAACAGCGTGTCCGTCATCGACACTGCCGCTGCAACAAAGCTGAGCGATATCGCAGTGGGCGAATTGCCCTGGGGGGTGGTCATCGATTGAACGAAATCGTGACACCTGTTCCATTCTGGATCAGGTGTCACTGCCCCACGCTTCATTTGTGCCCTTGAAGCGAGCTGGCACGTTGTTTGCGGTTACCTTGGTGTGACCACCACGCCGTCGTGCAAGACGGGACCCGTAACAACCACACCAGAGGACGACATGAATCTCGCGGACATCAGCAAACTGGGCGTCGCCAATCCCTTCAGGCAACGTTACGACAACTACATCGGCGGCAGATTCGTCGCCCCGGTCAAGGGCGAATATTTTGCCAACATCACGCCGATCACCGGCGAGCCCTTCTGCGAGATTGCCCGCTCCACGGCCGAAGACATCGAACTTGCGCTCGACGCTGCCCACGCCGCCAAGGATGCCTGGGGCAAGACCTCGCAGGCCGAGCGCGCCAACATCCTCAACAAGATCGCCGACCGTATCGAGCAGAACCTTAACCTCATCGCCACCGCCGAAACGATCGACAACGGCAAGCCGATCCGTGAAACCACCGCGGCAGACATTCCGCTGGCCATCGACCATTTCCGCTATTTCGCCGGCTGCATCCGCGCCCAGGAAGGCTCTGTTTCCGAGATCGATCACGAAACCTATGCGTACCACTTTCATGAGCCGCTCGGCGTGGTCGGCCAGATCATCCCGTGGAACTTTCCGATCCTGATGGCGGTGTGGAAGCTTGCTCCCGCTCTCGCGGCCGGCAACTGCGTCGTGCTCAAACCTGCCGAGCAAACGCCGGCGTCGATCATGGTGTTGATGGAGCTGATCGGCGATTTGCTGCCGCCGGGCGTCGTCAATGTCGTCAACGGTTTTGGCCTCGAAGCGGGCAAACCGCTCGCTTCCAGTAAACGCATCGCCAAGATCGCCTTCACCGGCGAAACCGGCACCGGCCGCCTGATCATGGGGTATGCGGCGCAGAACCTGATTCCCGTCACCCTGGAGCTGGGTGGCAAGTCGCCAAATATTTTCTTCGCCGACGTGATGGACGCCGACGACGACTTTTTTGACAAGTGCCTGGAAGGTTTCGCGATGTTCGCCTTGAACCAGGGCGAAGTGTGCACCTGTCCCTCGCGCGCCTTGATCCAGGAATCGATCTACGACAAGTTCATCGAGCGCGCCTTGCAGCGCGTGGCCGCGATCAGGCAGGGCAACCCGCTCGACAGCGCTACCATGATCGGCGCCCAGGCTTCGCAAGAGCAACTGGAAAAAATCCTATCCTACCTGGATATCGGCAAACAGGAAGGCGCCGAAGTGCTGGCTGGCGGGGCAAGAAACGCGCAAAACGGCGACCTGGCCGGCGGCTACTACGTCAGCCCGACCGTGTTCAAGGGCGACAACAAGATGCGCGTTTTTCAAGAGGAAATCTTCGGGCCGGTGCTGTCGGTGACCACTTTCAAGGACGAAGCCGATGCCCTGCGCATCGCCAACGACACCTTGTATGGCCTGGGCGCCGGCCTGTGGACGCGCGATGGCGCGCGTGCATTCCGCGTCGGCCGCGCCATCCAGGCCGGCCGCGTGTGGACCAATTGCTACCACCTGTACCCGGCTCATGCTGCCTTCGGCGGTTATAAACAATCCGGTATCGGCCGCGAAAACCACAAGATGATGCTCGACCACTACCAGCAGACCAAGAATTTGCTGGTGAGCTACAGCCCGAAAGCGATGGGCTTCTTCTAGGAGTTTGTTGATGAATCAAGCGCTCGAGCGTGTAGTCGCCACCAGCGCCGCCCTGCAGATGATCGAAGAGCTGCGCGCCAGGCACGGTCCGCTGATGTTCTTCCAGTCGGGCGGCTGCTGCGACGGCAGCGCGCCGATGTGCTTTCCGGCTGGCGAGTTCGCCCTGAGCGATACCGACGTTCGCCTCGGCACGCTGGCGGGCGCGCCGTTCTACATGGGGCAGGAGCAGTTCGCGTATTGGGAGCACACGCAACTGATCATCGATGTGGTTGCCGGCAACGGCGGCATGTTCTCGCTGGACAATGGCACGGGCCGGCGCTTTCTGACCCGTTCCCGCTTGTTCTCCGACGAAGAGTTTCATCAGCTGTCGAAGGCGATGCCGGCAAGGAGTGTAGCGGACAGCGCCGCACCATGATGCCCGCAACACTCCGAGGATTTCGTTCCTGATCTGCTCGCGCGGTTGATTGTCTCCTCGGCGCGAATGGAACGAATTTAATGGCGGCCTCGGCCGCCATTTTTTTCGTTCGATTCGCGCCGGCTTTTGTGTTGGATTTTCGTCTTTTGTGTTGGATTTTCGTCTTTTGTGTTGGATTTTCGTCTGTTCTTGTGTTGGATTTTCGCCTGTTCTTGTGTTCCATTCTCGCCGGTTCTTGTTTTCAACTCGCGCCGGGTCTTGTATTTGATTCACATCACGTCCGGCGATAAATAAACCGTTTATTCGATTTATCACAAAACCGACCGCGTTCGTAGCGAAAACGATCCAAAACTGAACAGCATTGACCTCAGCTGATCCGTTCCGCCACAAGGTGCGGAAGCCGCCACGGGCATTTCCTCGTTTTTTGGACGGGCACGCTATTTGCCACTCATGAGATGCATCGTCGTGATGTATCAACCAATAAAACACAACGAGGAGAGAGCAATGAGCAAATATATTCTGGCCGGCGTGCTGGCCGCGCTGGGGGCATCGAGCGCGCAGGCCGTCGACATCAAGGCGGGGGACTGGACTGTGTCGGTCGGCGGCATCGTCAACGCATACTATACGACCGTGTCATGCTCGGGCGACGCCATCGGTGGCCTGGCACTGGGAGCGCAAACGCTCGGCTGCGGCGGTGAAGGCGACCGCACCACCATCGGCAACGGCCTGTTGCCGAACGCGCTGATTGCATCGGCCTCGACCAGCAATGGCGGCTACGACGTCAAGGCCCTGGTCGGCATCTACAACTCGACCGCCACCGACAGCGCCATCGGCCAGAACAGCGTGGTCGATGTGCGGCAGGCATATTTCACCTTCGGAAATGCCGGCATCGGCACCATCAAACTGGGGCGAGATTACGGCATTTTCGGCCTCAACGCCATTCTCGGCGACATGACCTTGATGGGCGCCGGCGCCCCGGTGCAGGCGACCCAGCGCGGGCGGGTTACGCTTGGCCACATCGGCGCGGGCTACACCTGGCCGGGCAATTATGGCCAGATCAGCTACAGCCTGCCCAAGACGTCATCGGGCATCGGTTTCGACATCGGCCTGATGAGTCCGGTGTTTGACACGCCAATCGTGGCCGGCGCCCGTTACAGAAGCAAGTCCAGTCCACAATTGCAAGCGCAGGTGTCGATGAGCGGCGAAAATTATAAAGCCTGGCTGAGCGGCAAGGCGCAAAGATTCGAATCGGCCACCCCGGGCCTGGGCGATGTGACCATGCGCGGCATCGAAGTGGGCGCCTCCTACACCATGGGCCAGATCGGCCTGCTCGGCAATGTCCAAGCCGGCAAGGCGCTCGGCATCCTGTCGGACGCCGATCAGGGCGACACCAAGACGAAAAATTATTTTGTGCAGGGCACCTATAAAACCTCCGACAAGCTCAAGCTCGGCATCAGCTACGGCCTGAGCAAGAACGATGACGATACCGCCGGCGCGGCAGGCTTGAAGTCGAATGCCAATCTCACCGTGGGCGCCTATTACTCGCTCAACACCCTCATTACGCTGGTGGGCGAGGTGGGCCAGACCCGCTCCAAGGCGTTCAACGGGCAGAAGGCGCACATGAATGGCGTGGCGCTCGGGGGGATCATTTTCTTTTGAGGCGGGTCGGCGTGCGTGATGAGGAGTGACCGTGCGCCCAGCGATCGGCGTCGCCTTGCGCTTGCCCGCCCGTGTAATGGATCAAGCGCCGCGTCGCTTGGCGGCGTAGGCTGCCAGATGGACGATGGCCGCCAATTGCTGCACCAGATCGTCCATCTGTTCTGCCGGCACCTGTGCGAAACCGAGCATCAGTCCGATCCAGCCGGACTGGCGCGCGATGTCGTGTGTGCTCAGCGCGTTGACCGCGATGCCGTACGCCAGTGCCTGCGAAGCAATGGCGACGTCGTCGATGCGTGCGTCCTTCAAGCGCAGCGACAGGTGCATGCCTGCGCTGCCGCCATGCACGCTCGCCACCGCTCCCAGGTGCCGGTTCAGCGCGGCCACCAGCGCATCCCTGCGCTGCCGGTAAAGACGCCGCATGCGGCGCAGGTGTCGCGCGAACTGGCCGCTGCGCAGGAAATCAGCCAGCGCCATCTGCTCGGCCACGCGGCCGCGCGCCGACGACTGCGCGCGCATCTGCGCGAACGCCGCGGCCAGCGAGTGCGGCACCACCACGAAGCCCAGACGCAGCGACGGAAACATTGTCTTGCTGAAGGTGCCCAGGTAAATCACTGGCGCGTCCGGCGCCAGCCCTTGCATCGCATGCAGCGGCGCGCCGTCGTGGCGAAATTCGCTGTCGTAGTCGTCTTCGATGATCAAAGCGCCGGCGGTTCTGGCGGCGGCAATCAGCGCATGCCGGCGGCGCAGACTCAATACGCTGCCAACAGGGTACTGGTGCGACGGCGTGGTGTAAACCAGGCGCGGAGGGCGCAGCAGCCAGTCCTGGTCGACCGGTGCGATGCCTTCGTCGTCGACGTCGATGCCCGCCACCTGCAAACCGGCGGCGCGCGCTGCCGCCAGCGCGCCGCCATAGCCCGGGTTCTCGAGCCAGATGGTATCGCCGGCGTCGGCCAGCGCGTGCATGCACAGGTCGAGACTGCTCTGAGTGCCGTCGGTGATGAACACCTGGCTGGCGTCGCACAGCACACCACGCGATGCGCGCAGATGGTCGGCGATGGCGGCGCGCAGCTGCGGTTCGCCCGCGGCGTCGCCATAATTGAGTTGAACAAGGCTCATGGCGCGCTGCGCGCGCTCGAGGGTGCGCCGCCACAGGGCAATCGGAAAATGATCGAGGGCTGGTACGCCCGGCACAAATGCGCCCATGCGATCGGCCGGTCCGGCCACGGCGCGCAAATCGCGCACCCGTTGCGACAGGCCCGGCGCTGGCGTCAACGTTCGCAACTGCGGCGCCGCCGATGCTACTGACAGCGCCGCCCCAGCATCGACAACCGCACCCACCGCGGCCACCACCGTGCCGCGCCGGTCGGTACTGACGAAGCCTTCGCTGGCCAGCTGCTCGTAGGCGTACAGCACCGTGTTGCGCGCCACCCCGAGCTCCTGCGCCAGCGTGCGCGAGGCGGCCAGCCTGGTGCCGGCCGCGAGGGTACCGTCGCGGATCGCCGCGCGCAGGCACTCGTGCAACAGGCGCTGGCGCG
>JAQGNM010000338.1 GCA_028291845.1 Massilia sp.
GCGCGGCGCCGTGCCTTTGCCGGGCAGCTGCCGGCCGGACAGCTGCCAGCCGGCCGCGCCGGCGGCGGCGCAGGCCAGCACCACGGCGGCCGCTACCGGCCAAACAGGTTTTTTGCGCGGCGCGCCCTGCCCGTCGCCGAACACTTCGGCGGCGGCGCGCCGTAAAATCGGCCGCGTCACCTGGGCCGCGTTTTCGACATAAGCGCCCAGCAGCGCGCGGTCGCACAACAGGTTGATCCGGCGCGGCACGCCGCCGGTCAGCGCATGGATCAAACCCATCAGGCGGCGCGGGAAGGGATTGGCGGCGCCGGCGCCGGCCACCGCCAGGCGGTGCGCCACGTAACTGTCGGTCTCCGCCGCCGACAGCGAACCGAGGTGGTAGCGCGCGATCACCCGCTGCGCCAGTTGCTCGAGCTCGGGCCGCGCCAGCATGGTGCGCAGCTCCGGCTGGCCGATCAGGATAATCTGCAGCAGCTTGCGTTCGCTCGTTTCCAGGTTGGTCAACAGGCGCAGCTGTTCGAGCACGTCGGCCGACAGGTTCTGCGCCTCGTCGATCACCAGCACATTGTTCAGCCCTTGCGCGTGGCTCTCGAGCAGGTAGGCATTGATGGCGTCGACGTAGGTCTTGATGCTGACCGGCCCGGCGCCGGCAGGGCCGAGGGCGATGCCGAATTCGTCGCACACCGACAGCAGCAGCTCTTCCACCGACAGCTTCGGGTTGAAAATGTAGGCCAGCTTGCAGTTGGCGGGAATCTGCTCGATGAAGCAGCGGCACACGGTGGTCTTGCCGGCGCCGATCTCCCCGGTCAGCAAGACAAAGCCGCCGCCGCTGCCGACGCCGTACAGCAGGTGCGCCAGCGCCTCGCGATGGCGCTCGCTCATGAACAGATAGCGCGGGTCGGGCGCGATCGAAAACGGCGGCTGCTTGAGCTTGAAAAATTCGGTGTACATGGCTAATTCGCCGGCGGCAGCGGTTTGTATTTCAGGCAGTAGATCTTCGACTTTTCTTTGAAATAGACGATCTGGCTGCCCGGCCGCGCTTCGCGCACCGGATATTTGCCGGCGTCCTGCGCCAGGTGGCGCGGCCCGGCGGCAATGCGGATCATCTCATCGAGCTTGTCGGGCTTGGCGTCGATCACCGCGGCCAGGAACACCACCTCGCTGCTGTCGTCGCTGACCATCACCTCGTTGACCTGCGCGCCCCACAGGTTGGCCTCCA
Organism: Massilia sp.; assembly: GCA_028291845.1. Classification (GTDB taxonomy): domain Bacteria; phylum Pseudomonadota; class Gammaproteobacteria; order Burkholderiales; family Burkholderiaceae_D; genus JAFCUW01. The sequence continues at coordinate 1,220 of JAQGNM010000338.1, forward strand.
CCTTGAACCAGAACGCCCCGCCCTCGCGCTTGTACGAGGGGCCGAAATTGTCGGCCATCCAGCGGTAGAAATACGCGTTGTCGAGCTGGCTGCGGCACAGCAGCGCGCTGCCGATCACCTGGCTGAAGGTCGACGGCGCCGCCTGCGCGGACGCGGCGCGGGGCAGCGCTACCAGTGACGTTGCAAGCGACGCTGCCAGCGCCATCGCGGCGACGGCGCGCTGAAGTACTCTGTGGTGGGACATTTCGATTCCGGCATGGATGCTGGCGCATTATGCCACGGTCGGCGTCAGCCACGGATCGCTTTCCGGCTGCGGAAACTGCGCGCTCATGAAATCGACAAAACCGCGCACCTTGGCGGACAACAGCCGCCGGCTCGGATACACCATCATCACCGACAGCTGGCCGAGCGGGTGCGCGGGCAGCAGCCGCACCAGGCGGCCGCGGTCGAAATCGTCCTGCACCGAAAACGAGGTTTGCAGCATCAGCCCCATGCCGGCCAGCGCCGCGTGGCGCAGCACCACGCCGCTGTTGGAGACCACGCGGCTGTGCACCGGCACGCTGACCTGCTTGCCCTCCCACTCGACCGACCATTGATGGCGCAACTGTTGGTAGGCGAAGTTCAGGCAGGGGTGCGCCGCGACCTCGAGCGGGGTGGCCGGCGCGCCGTGCTGTTCCACATACCCGGGCGAGGCGCACAGCACCACCGTGGCCATGGCCAGGCGCCGCGCGATCAGGGTGCTGTCGAATTTTTGCAGGTCGATGAAGATGCCGACGTCGTAGGCTTCCTGCACCAGGTCGACTTCGTGGTCCGACAAGGTCACGTCGAGCACCACGCCCGGCATGGTGGCGGCAAAGCGCGGCAGCAGCGCCGCCAGCTGCGCCTGGCCGAAACCGGGCTGGCAGTAGATCCGCAGCTTGCCGGTCGGCTGGCGCGCGCTGCTGGCGGCGATGGCGTCGGCGTCGTCGATGTCGGAGAGGATATGGCGCACCCGCTCGACATATTGGGCCCCGGTCTCGGTCAGCGACAGGCGCCGGGTGGTGCGGTTGAGCAGGCGCGTGCCGAGGTGCGCCTCGAGGTCGGCGACGTTGCGGGTGACGACGGCGGCGGACATGTCGAGGGCGGCGGCGGCGCGCGCAAAACTGCCCAGTTCGACGACGCGGACGAAAACACGCATGGATGCAAGACGGTCGATGGCAACCCCTGATTATTGCAGAATGCGAAATAGTGAATTGTCATTATTCGTCTTTTTTGCGCCTGGCGCAAGGAGTAGACTGATTTTCATGGAAAAACGACACGCATTCTGCGCCAGTCTTCCGCGCCGCAGCCGATGGCTGGACGCTCAACTTAATTACAGGAGCCACACCATGAACGCCAAATTCCTCGCCGCCGCCGCCCTGCTCGTCGCTTCCACTTCGGCCTTCGCCGCCGATGGCGCGGTCGCCAGCACTGCCGCCGGCAGCGCCGCCGTCAGCGCCAGCGCCCAGGCCCTGAACCTGCCCAGCGTGACCGTGCCGGCCTCGCGCAGCCGCGCCGAGGTGCATGCCGAAGCGATCGATTTCGTGGCTCACTACAAAACCATGCTGGAAGTGCAGCTCGAACTGGCAAAGAACTAAGAACTAAACGATTTACCCGATCATCCGCAGCGGCGGCTGGCCACAGGGCCCGCCGCCGTTTTTTTGCGCCCGCAGATTTGCACGTCGCGCAAGTGTTCGCGTTGCCGGCAAACCGCAACCATTGTCGCCATCGCCAATGATGTCCTTGTGATACTGTATGCGCGGTCACGCGCGAGCGTGGCATCGACGGCGTATTTACGCCGCCGAACACTCTCATACACCGCTCACCAAGGGACGCCATGCAGTTTTTCTCACCGATCCGCTGTTCGCTGATTTCGCTCGCCGCCGCCATGCTGCTGGCCGGCCTCGCCCACGCGCAGACCGCGCCCGCACCTGCATCCGCAACCGGTACTGCCGCCGGCACCGCCACCCTGTATCCGAACTACCCGTCCGAGACCCCGGCGCAATTCGCCCCGGTCACCTCCAGCTTCAACTACATCAAGCGCACGGTGATGGTGCCGATGCGCGATGGCACCAGGCTCAATACGATCATCATCATTCCCCGCAACCCCAAAGACACGCCGATGCACGCGCCGATGCTGCTGACCCGCACGCCGTACGACGCCAATGGGCTGGTCAGCCACGCCGACAGTTCCGACCTCGGCACCATCCTGCAAGGCTACGACAATGCCGCCGACGTCATCGTCGAAGGCGGCTACATCCGCGTGGTGCAGGACGTGCGCGGCAAGTACGGTTCCGAAGGCGATTACGTGATGAACCGGCCGCTGTCGGGCGCCCTGAACCCGACCCCGGTCGACCACTCCACCGACACCTGGGACACCATCGAGTGGCTGACGAAAAATGTGCCGGAATCGAACGGTAAAGTCGGCATCATCGGCATTTCCTACGACGGCTTCTTGCCGCTGATGGCACTGGTCAATCCGCATCCGGCCCTGAAAGTGTCGGTGCCGATGAATCCGATGGTGGACGGCTGGATGGGCGACGACTGGTTTCACCACGGCGCTTTCCGCCAAATCAATCTGTCCTACATGCTCGAGCAGGTGGTCACCCGCCGCAACGACGCCAAGTGGTTCACCTCCACCTACGACGACTACGACAGTTTTCTCCGCGCCGGTTCGGCGGGCGAGCTGGCGCGCCAGCGCGGCGTGACGCAAAGCGGCTTCTGGACCAAGCTGTCGGCCCATCCGACCTACGACAGCTTCTGGCAGCAGCAGGCGATGGACAAGATTTTGGCCCGCCAGCCGGTGACGGTGCCGACGCTGCTGGTGCACAGCCTGTGGGACGCCGAGGACATCTACGGCGCCATCGCCGTGTATAAAGCCATCAAGCCGAAGGACAGCGCCGGCGACAAGGTGTTCCTGGTGATGGGACCGTGGTCGCACGGCGGCGGCATCGGCGACGGCAGCAAACTGGGCGCCATCAATTTCAATAGCGACACCGCCCTGCATTTCAGGCAGGAGATCCTGCGGCCTTTTCTGGATCGCTACCTGAAGGACGCGCCAGCCGCCGCGCCGCAAATTGCACCGGTGTCGGCCTTCGAGACCGGCACCAATAAATGGCGCAGCCTGCCCGCATGGCCGCTCGGCTGCGCCAGCGGCTGCGCCATCAAGCCGACGCCCTTGCGCCTGTCCGCCGATCAGAAAGCGGTGCTGGGCGGCGCCGCCAACGAGCGCGCATACGACGAGTACATATCCGACCCGGCCAAGCCGGTGCCGTACCGCTCGCGGCCCCTGAACTACGGCTACGACGAAGCGAAGGGCCAGACCTGGCCGCGCTGGCTGGTGGACGACCAGCGCGAAGCATCGGGCCGCACCGACGTGCTGACGTTTACCACCGACGTCTTGAGCGCGCCGGTAAAAATCGCCGGCGAGCCGATCGCCAACCTGGTGGCGTCGACCACCGGCACCGACGCCGACTGGGTGGTCAAGGTGATCGACCTGTACCCGGACCAGGTGGGCCGCAATCCGGCGATGGGCGGCTACCAGTTGATGATCTCGGCCGACATTTTCCGCGGCCGCTACCGCGAGAGCTATGAAACGGCCAAACCGATCGCCGCCAATAAGGCGCTGACGTACAAATTCGGCCTGCCGACGGCCAACCACGTGTTCCTGCCGGGGCACCGCATCATGGTGCAGATCCAGTCCAGCTGGTTCCCCCTGTATGACCGCAACCCGCAAACCTTCGTGCCGAGTATTTTCGAGGCCAGGCCGGGCGACTACAAGAAAGCCACCCAGCGCATCTACCACTCGAGTTTCGTCGAACTGCCGCTGGTGGAAGCGGCGGCGAAATAAGCGGTAGCGCGCAACAAGGTTCAATACCAGCGGGAGGACCATTGCGGCCCGCCCGCGACAACAATTCCCATCGAATCAAGGATTTACGATTATGCAAAATCTTGCATAATCGCTACCAATTCGCTCCGATTTAATACCAATTAAATACCTGTTGACACCCCTGCGATCCCTCCCTATAGTGGCCCGATCTCACCACTGATTGCACTCCATGATCGACTTTATCATCGGCGTCGACGGCGGCGGCACCGGCACCCGGGTGCGCCTGGCGCGCGCCGACGGCAGCGAACTGTCGCAAGGCCGCGCCGGCCCTTCCGCCCTGGCCCACGGCATCGTCAATGCCTGGGCGTCGGTCGACAGCGCCGTCGCCGCGGCGTTCGCCAACGCCGCCCTGCCCCAGCCTGCGCTGCACACCATCGCCATCGGTCTCGGGCTGGCGGGCGTC
>JAQGNM010000345.1 GCA_028291845.1 Massilia sp.
TGCTGGCCGGCGCCGTGCCGGCCGCGGTCGACCAGCTCGGCATCGCCCGCAAGGCGCCGGACGCGTCGTTTTATGACCTGGCCCTGATCGATGCCCGCGAACGGGAATTACAGGCGAAACAGAAAGACGAAAAGAAGGAAAAGAAGGAGCGCTAGTCAGGTTGCGGGAGGCGGATAAAGCCAAAGCGGCTTGCCACCTCGCTGCCGGCAACGCGTTCAACCTCCAGCTCGCTTGTGCCGATTGTCACGGTCAAGCGACCGGGCGCACCTTCGATCCAGCCTAATAGAGCGTCGTCGCCGGCCGGCTTGCCGTCAAGTTGCATCGCAGCGAGCAACTGCACGACGTCGCGGTCGTCCACCTGCGCGACGATCGTGCCGGCGCTGACGATCAGGGAGCCGGTTTCCGTCAGATACGCCGCCTGCGGCGCCAGCGCTTCGCCGGTCTGCACCGTCAGACCCTGGAGCGGGTCGGTGCGGGCGATGTAGGGGGTTGCTTCCAGATTCAGGAACACGCGCTGGGGGCCATTCTGGAAAAACCAGCAGCCGCGGCTGTCCACTTCATAATTGCGATTGATAAACGCCAGCAGGGCCGCTTGCGTCACCTTGTCGCCCGGCAGGTTCAAGTGCTGCGCGCGCTCGTCGCGCATTCTCCAGGCGCCGCGCGCGTCGAGCGCCAGCCAGCCGTAGCAGTCGGGCACGTTCGGCCACTTGGCCATGGCTTGTTTTACGATGTCATCCATGGGCGTCAGCTTCGCACAAGGATGGCGTTTCAGGCGCGCGGCTGCCAGCGCTGACCGCATCGAAAAACCCCAGTATTCTTTGCGGCAGCCAGTCGAGCCGGCCAGGCAGGCTGCCCACCGTAAAGCCGACATGGCCGCCTTTCTCGGGGTACTCGAGCGTGACATTCGGCGCCGCGCTGGCCGGCAGGTGGCGGCCTGGCAAAAACGGGTCGTTGCGGGCGTTTAGCACCAGGGTCGGCACGGTGATGTCGTGCAATACATGCTTGGCGCTGGCGCGGTCCCAGTAATCGTCGGTGTTCTTGTAGCCGTGCAGGGGCGCGGTGACCACATTATCAAAGGCGTACAGATCCGGTGCGGCCAGCAGGGCATCGCGGTCGAAGAGCCCCGGGAATTGTTCGAGTTTAAGTAAACACTTTGGTTTGAGGGTGCGCAGGAACATGCGCGTGTAGATGCGGTTCATTCCCGTCGACAAAGCGGCGCCGCCCTGGGCCAGGTCGAGCGGCGCCGACACCGCGCAGGCGGCATCGACTATGTCCGCTTGCCCTTGCGATTCGCCCAGCCAGCGCAGCAAGGCGTTGCCGCCCAGCGAGACGCCGGCGGCGAATAAGGGGGCGCTGCTGCGCGCGTGCAGTTTTCGGATGATCCAGTCGATTTCGGCGGCATCGCCCGAATGATAAAAGCGCGGCGCCAAATTCGCTTCCCCGGAGCAGCCCCTGAAATGCGGCACCGCCCCGGACCAGCCGCGCGCCGCCACCGCCGCCATCAAGGCCTTGGCGTAGTGGCTGCCGGACGAGCCTTCGAGGCCGTGAAACAGCACCACCAGCGGCTTGCCCGGCATACCATCGATAAAATCGACGTCGATGAAATCGCCGTCAATCGCCTGCCAGCGCTCGCGGCGCATGGGCGGACCCGGCTGGCGAATCGCCACTGCCGGGTACATGGTTTGCAGGTGGCCGCCGGGCAGCCAGGCGGGGGCAGGGTAGCGCATGGGTAATGAGGCGCTGGCCTCAGTGCAGGCTCGACGCCGCCGGCATGGCGCTCGGCGCCGGGCCGGGCGCCACCGACACGTGGTGCAAGACCATGCGCCAGCCTTGCGGCGTTTTAAGGTAGACATTGCTTGCCAGCAAGTGCGCCGGCTCCTTGCCGGTCGGTCCGCTCGGATCGATGCCGGTAGTGCCTTCGACCACGGTGTGCACCGCGCTCATCAGGTTGTGCGCTTCGTACAGCCGGGACGGCCGCACTTGCAGGCCGCCTTTGCGCAAGATCGCTTCCCATGACGACTGGATCGCGATGTGCCCGTGCAGGCGCGGCCCGCCCGGGTGGATGCAGACGATTTCATCGTCGTCGGCCCACAGCTTCATCAGCGCCTCGACATCGCCGCGGTTGAGGGCGTCATAAAAGGCCGACTCGACCTCGGCGGCACTACCGTTGAGCTTGACCTTTTTCATGACGGATCAGTGGTGCGGCAGCGCCGTTCCTGGTTTCAAGCGGTATTCCGTGCCGCAGTATGGGCACTTCGCTTCGCCGTGGTGGTCGAAGTCGAGGAACACGCGCGGGTGGGACGACCACAGCGGCATGGCCGCGTTGGGGCAATGCGCCGGCAAATCCTTGGCCTCAAGTTCTACCGCTGGTACGTGCTTCTCGTTCATGTTTTCTCCGAAGGGCAGGCCGGGCCGATGCGGCCCAGCAAAGCCAAGATTTTAGACGATTCAGGCAAGTTGCCGGCGGCATCGGTAAAATAGCGTTTGCCTTCAGGCACCCGTGCCGCATCAATCGCTTGCCCTTGTGGCATGAAAGCCACATGAGCCATCCGCCCAGTCTCGACGCCGCTTCCACTCACGTATCGCACAAGGAGTTCGACGCTCCCGACGCGGCCGCCTGGAAAGCCGGCTTCGCCGCCGGCGCGCCGACCCTGTTCGGCATCGTCGCCTGGGGCCTGGTGGTGGGTATTGCCATGGTCAAGACCGGCTTGTCGGTGCCGCAAGCCTTGGGGATGACCCTGCTGGTGTTCGCCGGTTCCGCCCAACTGGCGTCGCTGCCCTTGATCGCCGCCCACGCGCCGATCTGGGTGGTATTGGTCACCGCGCTGGTCGTCAACCTGCGCTTCGTCATCTTCTCCGCCTTGCTGGCGCCCCATTTCGCGCATTTGCCATGGAAGTCGCGCTTTTTTCTCGGCTATATCTCCGGCGACATGACGGTGGCGCTGTTCCTGCAGCGTTTTCCCTCTCCCGTCCCGCAGCCCGGCAAGCTGTCCTATCTGAAGGCGCTGGTGTATCCGAACTGGGCGGCCTGGCAGATCGGTTCCGTCATCGGCATTTTTCTGGGCAGCACGGTGCCGCCCGAATGGGGACTGGGCTTTGCCGGCACCCTGGCGATATTGTGCATTACGGTGCCGATGGTGACTAATAAGGCGGTGCTGGCCGGCATCGTCGTCGCCGGCGCCGTCTCGGTGCTGGCGTTCGGTTGGCCCTACAAGCTGGGCTTGCTGGCGGCGGTGGTGGCCGGCATGCTCACCGCCATGGCGGTCGAGGGAGCGGCCGAGCGGTTCAAAACGGGAATCAAGGCATGAGCGACCTGGAAATCTGGGCCGTCATCGGCGCCCTGTTCGCGGCAACGGCAGCGGCGCGCTCGTCCCTGTGGCTGGTCGGCCATCGGATCGGCATCCCCAAGCGGGTGCAGGAAATCTTGCGATTTGCCCCGCCCTGTGCGCTGGCCGCCATTATCGCCCCGGATATATTGATGAGCGGCAGCCAGTTGCAAACCAGCCTGTCCAACCCGAAGCTGCTGGCCGCCATCGCCGCTGCCGGATATTATTTGCTCCGTAAAAGCATGCTGGGAACCATAGTGTTCGGCATGCTGGTGTTTACCGCGTTGCGCCTGACCCTGGGAGCTTGAAGAATGGCGATTTTGACTTGTTCATCAGGTAAAATAGCGATCTTTCCATCTTCAGGCAGCGAAAAGCCATGCATGACGTTCTTCAATTTACCCGACTGCAAGACTTAATCGACCAACAGGCGCTGCGCGGCAAGCGCGTGTTTATCCGTGCCGATCTGAATGTGCCGCAAGACGATGCCGGCAATATCACCGAAGACACCCGCATCAAGGCCTCGTTGCCGGCGATCCGCGCCGCGCTCGACGCCGGCGCCGCCGTCATGGTGACCTCGCACCTGGGCCGCCCGACCGAGGGCCAGTTCAAGCCGCAAGACACCCTGGCGCCGGTCGCCGCGCGCTTGTCCGAATTGCTCGGCCAACCCGTCGAACTGAAATCGCACTGGGTCGATGGGGTCGATGTCGCCCCCGGCCAGGTGGTGCTGCTGGAAAACTGCAGGATCAACGTGGGCGAAAAGAAAAACGACGACGCCCTGGCGCAAAAGATGGCGGCATTGT
>JAQGNM010000413.1 GCA_028291845.1 Massilia sp.
CAGCGCGCGCTGGAACGGGCGCGCGCGCGGCTGCACGGCGCGGCGCCGCGGCCGGTGGCGCCGATCCCGCCGATTCCACCAAAACAGCTGCTGGTGGCCGAACGGGGCGTCACCCGCGTGCTGAGCGTGGCGCAGATCGGCTGGATCGAGACCGCGGACAATTACGTGGTGCTCCATTGCGGCGCTCGCGAGAGCCTGTTGCGCCAGACCCTGGCGGCGCTGCTCGAGCAGCTCGGTCCGCGCTTCGTGCGTTGCCACCGGCGCGCCGCCGTCCAGCTGGCGATGATCGACAGCGTCGCCGTCAACGACAAGGGCGACGGCCACCTGCTGCTGCGCGATGGCGCGCAGGTGCCGTGCAGCCGCCAGTACCGCGCCGAGGTCATGGCGCGGCTGCACGCGGCCGCCGGCCAGTCCTGAATCTGCCGACCACTGCTGATTCCACTTCGCCCCCGCAGTCCCCCGCTTCGCCCCATTTCGCTGGCGCCCGCCGGCACGGCCGATTTATCGTGGCGCCTGGATCAATTACCGGACCGCCGCCATGCAGCCTGCCGCCACCGCCCCGTCGACCCGCCTGTATTTTCTCGATTGGGTGCGTATCCTGGCCTTCTTCCTCTTGATCGTCTACCACGTCGGCATGTATTACGTCACCTGGGACTGGCACGTGAAAAGTCCGCATGCCGGCGACGCCATCGAATTTGCGATGACCCTGTCGTCGCCGTGGCGGCTGGCCTTGTTGTTTCTGGTGGCCGGCGTGGCTTCTCGCCTGATGCTGGCGAAATCGGCGGCGGCGCCATTCGCGCTGCGGCGCAGCTGGCGCCTGCTGCTGCCGCTGGCGTTCGGCATGCTGGTGATCGTGCCGCCGCAGGCGTTTTGCGAAGTGATCGAAAAATTCGCTTTCAGCGGCAGCTACGGCGAATTCCTGCACCTGTACCTGCACAATTACCGCGGTTTTGCGACCGGTCCCGGCCACCTCGTGATGCCGACCTGGAACCACCTGTGGTTCGTCGCCTACCTGTGGGTCTACAGCATGCTGCTGGCCGGCTTGTACGCCCTGGGCGGCCGCCATTGGGCACGCTGGTCGCATGGTGCCGGCGGCTTGCTGACAGGCTGGCGCCTGCTGGTGCTGCCGGCAGCGCTGCTGGCCGTGATCCGGCTGACATTGCTCAGCGGCTTTCCGGTCACCCACGCGCTGTTCGACGACTGGTTCAATCACGCCGTGTATTTCAGCATGTTTTTATTCGGCGCCGTGGTGGCGACCGAGGCGGGCGTGTGGCAATCGATGGACCGGCTGCGCTTTTATGCGCTCGGCATGGCGCTGGCGGTGTGGGCGCTGTTCAAGGTGTATGCGTCGCTGCCGGACGAGCTGGTGCCGGCCGCGACCATGGCGTGGCTGCTGCCGCTGCAACGGCTGGTGTATGCGCTGGGACAATGGACGGCGATGGTGGCGGCCTGCGGCTTTGCGCATCGCCATCTGAACTTCGACAGCGCCAAGCGCGAGTATCTGGCCGAGGCGGTGTTTCCGGTGTACATCGTGCACCAGACCTTGATCGTGGTGATGGCGCATTATCTGAAGCCGGTGCGGCTGTCGGCGGGTGTGGAAGGGGTGGTGCTGGTGGTGCTGACTTTGTGCGGGAGTTTTGCGGTGGTGGAGGGGGTGAGGCGGGTGGGCGTGTTGCGGCCCTTGTTCGGGTTGGGAAGGGTACGGCGGGAGGAGCGACTTGATGCAGGGCGGGTGGCGTCTGTAAGAATGGTGGAAAGCTAATTCGGTGAGGTGGCTGGGCGCGAAAACAGAGGGAGTTTTCGCGCTTTGGTGGTGGTTCAAAATTGGGTCAGGCACCTTCGGCGCCAGACCCCCCTGGGTCAGGCACTTTTGGTGTCAGACCCCTCCTCTTTAATGCGGAGCGGTGCTGCCGGTGCTGCGCCCGGCGGGGGCGCTGGTCTGGGCGGGCGGCTGCCGGCCGGCGCTGGTGCCGCCGGTTTCGGCGCCGTCAGCCTGCTGCTGGCCGCGGTTAGCGTCGTTGCGCTGGGTGATTTCCTTGAACGGGTCGGTGAAATTGCGCATGGCGTCCTGTTGGTTGCGCATGCCGCGTTCGGTTTCCTCGCTTGCCACGCGCTGCACTTCGTCGGCCAGCGCCTTGGCGGTGCGCGCGGTTTCCTGCACGTGCTGCTCGGTGACGCGGGCCAATTCGACCTGGGCGTCGGCCGCCACGCGCGACAGGTGCTGCTGGTAAGCGCGCAGTTTTTCAGCGGTGGGCTGGGCGCGGGCGCTGACGGCGCTGATCGCTTCGGTCGGACGGGTGTGGGTCGTGATTTGCTGGCTGGCCGTGGTGGTTTCTTCCAGCATGGTCTGGGCCAGTTGGATGTTGAGGTCGCACATTTGCTGGAACGACTTGAACATCGATTTCGACAGATCGTTCATGAAGGAAACTTGCGCGTCCAGATGAGTGCGCACGGCAGGAGTAACTTGCTGGGAAAATGGAAACATTTTTTAATCCTTTAGAACAATTGGAATGGGCTAGCAAAAATCCACGCAATAGTTCGCCGATGGCCTAAAAAGGCCGAAAAATTTCGCGTGGCATTGGAATGGCCGCCCCCGGTTTGCTACTGCTTTCGGTGGGTGACTCAAGCGTTAAGGTTAGGCTTTCGTCATCCCTAGGGTTTGATCTATATCAAACGAGTGGGGCTTGCGGTGTAGTTTGGCTTGTCGCTAATTCCGCTCCGCAATCCTTGCAAAAGCGCGCCGCCGGCTCGTGGCCGCTGCTGCCGCAGGCGCCGCACGGGCGGGCCGCGTCGGCATCCTGATCCATCTTCCTGAAACGCAGCGAGGTCATTTCTGCCGTGACAATGCCCGTGGGCACGGCGAGGATGCCCCAGCCGAGCAGCATCATGAACGAGGCGATCATTTTGCCAAGGCCGGTCTGCGGCGTGATGTCGCCGTAGCCGACGGTGGTCATGGTCACCGTGGCCCAGTACATCGCCACCGGGATGCTGGTGTAGCCGTGCTTGGGCCCCTCGACGACGTACATCACGGTGCCGAGAATGAGCACCGCCATCAGCACCACCGACAGGAACACCAGGATCTTCCTGCCGCTGGCGCGCAGCGCGCCGCCCAGCATGGTGTACTCGTTGATGTACAGGGTCAGTTTGAAGATGCGAAATACCCGCAGCAGGCGCAGGATGCGGATATCGAGCAGCGCCGCCGCCTCCGGCACGAACAGGGAAAAATAGGTGGGCAGCACCGACAGCAGGTCGATGATGCCGAAAAAGCTGGTGGCATAGCGCC
>JAQGNM010000415.1 GCA_028291845.1 Massilia sp.
GGCACTCGGCCACGCGGTGTCGGTGGCAACAGCTGTCGGATTCATCGCGTTAGCCGGGTTGGCGGCCGAGTTCGGTGTCGTGATGCTGGTCTACCTGCGTAATTCCCTGCATGCCCGACAGGCTGCCGGGCAACCCCTGACCAAGGAGCTGATTTTGGAGGCCATTCGTGAGGGCGCAGTCCTTCGCGTCCGCCCGAAAGCCATGACCGTTGCTGTAATCCTGGCAGGTCTCATCCCCATCATGTATGGCTCAGGAGCAGGCTCTGAAGTCATGCAGCGCATTGCGGCACCAATGGTCGGGGGAATGATTACCGCACCGCTGCTTTCCCTTTTTGTTATTCCCGCGGCATGGCGGCTTCTTCAAGAGCGCAAAATGCAGCGGACTGTTCACCTTTCACCCTCAACTACACAGGCGTCAATCCATGAAAAAATTACTGGTTAAAACAACCGCAGCACTGAGCTTTGCCCTGCTTGCGCTGCATTCCCATGCCAACCCAGACGGCATGAAGATGGACCAGGAAGGCATGAAAATGGGCTCAATGGAGATGAGCTCGTCCATGGGCTTTGCCACAAACGAGGATGAAGTGAAAGCTGTTGATACAGCGAACAAAAGCATCACCCTGAAGCACGGCCGAATCGAGAGCAAGTCGGTCAAGATGCCACCGATGACCATGACGTTCCCGGTTGAAAAGGCGGACCTCCTGTCACAAGTCAAAAGCGGAGACAAGGTGAAATTCACTGTTGAAAACAGAAAGGACCAGGCCACTGTGACGGCGCTGACGGTCAAGAAGTAAGGCCAACACCCCGTGACTGAACCGCAAGGTGCTCATGCTTCTTGCGATACTGGGGGGGGGGACGCCTAAGACCAAGTTATGGAAGGTCAGGCGAAAAAAAAGCCCGCTGTTGAGCGGGCTTGAAATCCAATTCTTTTTGAGGAGATTTGGAGGAGACAAGTTCAGTATGCTGCATTACAGCATATCAGTCCAATTGTCTTTTCGCATATCAGTCAATCAGATTTGATATATCTCAGCTGTTACGTTGGCATGTGACCGAGATGTTGGTGATGGCGGCATCGCCCATCACGCCGGTGCCGTTGGCAACGGTGCACACCGCGTTGCTGGGGGCGGCGAGCACCGTCACGCCATAGCTGACGTTATACGCGACCGGATTGGAAAACGTAAAGGTGGTGGCGCCGGCAGCGGCAACGACGGTGCCGCCAGTGCTGCCGTTGGTCAATTGTAACTCGCTATCGGCCAGGGTGCCGGCCGTGCCGTCCTTGTTCACCACGCTGATGGTGCCGCCGATGGTGTACGCGTTGGTTGCGCAAGTGACGATGATGCTGACCGATTGCAGGCGGCCGGCGGTGTCAGTGCCGGTCTCGCGTCCCGTGGTGGGATCGACCGTCACGCAGCTCTGATGCTGGGGCGGCGTTTTCTGGACGACGTTGTACACTTCGCCGTAAGACACGGTGTTCGGAAAGCTGAAACTGGTCGCCTTGGCGGGGACAGCGACGTCCATGCCGTTGGTGCTCAGCACCAGGCCGTCATAGAGCAGGCCCGACACGGTGCCGGTAACGGGGAAGGTGGCTTTGCCGCCGCAGGATGCCAGGGTCAGCGCTACTGCCAGCAAGGCGGCCGGACGCAAAAATGTTGAAAAAGTCATTAAGTTCTCCGGGTATCAGGTGCAGTTGACCTGAACATTGTTGATGTCGGCGGAACCCATGGTCCCGGTGCCGTTGCTGACCGTGCAGACCTGCTTGTCCGGTTGGGTCAGAACGGTGATGCCGTACGGCGCACCGTCGGCAACCTTGCCGGTCGTTACGGTGTCGCTGACCTTCTTGGTAAGGGTAAACGAGGTGGCGCCGGCGGCAACTTCCATGCGGTCGGCGCCGTTGATCAGGACCAGGCCGTTGTTGTTCAGATTGCTGACCGTACCGCCCAGGTTATAGGTATTGGTGACGCAGCTGATGATCACGGTGGTCACGTCGAAGGTGGAGCTGCGTCCCTTGTTGGTGTTGTTAACCGGGGTGCACACGGCGCTCGGCGGCGATGCCAGGACGGTGACGTTGTAGTCGGCGTCATTGCCGATCAAATTGGGGAAGAAAAAAGTGGTCGAGTTGGCGGGCACTTTATAGTCGTTGCCACCATTGTTTTGCAATACCAGGCCATCCTTGGTCAGGCCAACGACAGTCCCGCCCAGGGCCAGCGAACCACCGCTGCCTCCGCACGAGGCCAGGGTCAGGGCGCACGCGAGCGCGGCGCCCGTACGCAGGAACAGATTTTTCATGTTTTCTCCAAAAACGACACGGGCGGTGCGTCGACCAGGCGGACACCGCAAATAGACAAATTGGTCGTCATTTTAGTGCATTTGTTATGCTAAGGCGGCATTGTCCGTGTATCACCTTGTAACCTTGATTTCTTCCAGACGAGTTCGCCATGACAGCAGCACCCATTCCAGCCTGGCCCAAGGCGGTTTTGTTCGACCTCGACGACACCTTGTGGCCGATCGGGCCGGTGATCGAACAGGCCGAGCGCCAGGTCTGGGCCTGGCTCGAGCAGCACGCGCCCGCCGTGGCCGCCGCCCACAGCATCGACAGCCTGCGCCAGGCCCGGATGGACAAACTGGCCAGCGAGCCGCATTTTCACCTTGACCTGGCGGCCCTGCGCCGCGCCGGTCTGCTCGACGCCTTTGCCGCCTGCGGCGCCGATGCCGGCCGCGTCGACGAGGCTATGGCGGTGTTCGCCGCTGCGCGCAACCTGGTGGCGCCGTACGCCGACGTTCTCGACGGCCTCGAACGCCTTAGCCGGCGCGTGCTGATCGGCTCGATCTCGAATGGCAATGCCGACCTGGCGGCGATCGGGCTGGACCACCATTTCAAGGTATCGGTGGCGGCCCACAGTTTCGGCCAGGCCAAGCCCGAACCCGGGATTTTTCTGGCCGCCTGCGTCGAACTGGGCGTCGAACCGCAGCAGGCCGTGTATGTCGGCGACGACGTCCTGCTCGACGTACGTGGCGCCCAGCAGGCGGGCTTGCGCGCGGTCTGGCTCAATCGCACCGGCAGCACCCGCCATCTCGAGCATGGCGTAGTGCCGGACGCCATTTGCGCCAATTTCGATGAATTGCTCGACTGGCTCGAGCGCACGCATCGCTAGGCGCTTCCCTGCGCGCACCGCCAGCGTGCATAATAAAGATAAATTTATGTCTGACTGCCATGCAACTCGATAAGCGCGCTCAAACCCTGCTCAAGGCCCTGGTCGAACGGTACATCGCCGACGGCCAGCCGGTGGGCTCGCGCGCCCTGTCGAAAATTTCCGGTCTCGACCTGTCGCCGGCGACCATCCGCAACATCATGTCCGACCTGGAAGAGATGGGCTATGTGGCCAGTCCGCATACCTCGGCCGGCCGGATTCCCACCCCGCGCGGCTACCGCATCTTTGTCGACACCTTGCTGACGGTGCAGTCGATCGACGAGCATTCCGTCGATTCGCAGTCGCGCATGCGCCTGCAAGCGCCGCAGCAACAAAAAACCATCGCCAACGCGGCGCAGATGCTGTCCTCGCTGTCGCAATTCGCCGGCGTCGTCCTGAGCCCGCGGCGCGAATCGGTGTTTCAACAGATCGAATTTCTGCGCCTGTCCGAAAAACGTATTTTATTGGTCATCGTCGACCCGCGCGGCGACGTCCAAAACCGCCTGCTGCTCACCGACGTCGATTACACGCCGGCCCAGCTGATCCAGTCGGCCAATTTCATCAATCAGAATTACGGCGGCCTGTCGTTCGACCAGGTGCGCGCCCGCGTCACCGGCGAGTTGCGCCAGTTGCGCGACGACATGGGCAGATTGATGCAGGCGGCAGTCGAGGCCGGCAGCGAGGCGATGGCCGACCAGAGCGACGACATGATCATTTCCGGCGAGAGAAACCTGCTGAGCGTGTCGGACCTGTCCTCGAACATGAGTTCGCTGCGGCAGATGTTCGACATGTTCGAGCAAAAGACCGGCCTGATGCAATTGCTCGACGTCTCCTGCAAGGCGACCGGCGTGCAGATTTTTATCGGCGGCGAGTCCAGCCTGGTGCCGATGGACGAGATGAGCGTGGTGACGGCGCCCTATGAGGTCAACGGCCGCATCGTCGGTACGCTGGGGGTGATCGGGCCGACCAGGATGGCGTATGAGCGGGTGATTCCGATTGTGGATATTACGGCGAAGTTACTGTCGAATGCCCTGAGTCATGGTTAGCAGGGGGACAGGCACCTAAAGGTGCCTGTCCCATTTAAGCACTGAGGCAACTACCCTGTTACGGTGCTGCTGATCAACCATGGGACAGGCACCTCCGGCGCCAGTCCCCCTGCTACGCCCTGTGCGGGCAGGCGGGCTTAATGCAATTCCCATAAATCGCCAGCGCATGTTCCGCGATACTGAACCCGCGCTCCTGGGCGATGGCGCTCTGGCGCGATTCGATGGCTTCGTCGAAAAACTCTTCCACCCGCCCGCAATCGAGGCACACCAGGTGATCATGGTGCGAACCCGCGTTCAACTCGAAAATCGCCTTGCCGGTCTCAAAGTGGTTGCGATGCAGCAAACCCGCCTGTTCGAACTGGGTCAGCACGCGGTAAACGGTGGCCAGGCCGACGTCCAGATTCTCCGTCAATAATTGCTTGTAAACATCTTCGGCAGTCAGGTGGCGCACTTCGCTATTCTGGAAAATCTCCAGAATTTTCAGCCGCGGCAGGGTCGCTTTGAGGCCGCTGGCCTTGAGGTCGGTGGGGTTGTTACTCATGATTCTTGCTCGAAGTTAGGCGTAGTGCTTTATGATATAGCGTTTTGGAGCTAGCGCTCAAACGTTTTGAGGTCCCTATGCGCGTCACGATTGCCGATTTTTCCCGCGAGTTGTCCCTGAAGAGTGTCGCTGTGGCCGCCTTTGCTGCTGCGGTGCTGACCCTGTCCGGCTGCGCCAACTGGCGCCAGACCCAGCCGGCCGCCGCGGTATCGACCTCGGATGCGGCGGTGGCTGCCGACACCAGCAAGTCGGCCGCCGTTGCCAACGCTGGCGCCCAGACCACCAGCACCAGCAAGCTGCAAAAATTCTTCTGGATTTTCTCGCCCTACCGGCCGGATATCCAGCAGGGCAACTTTGTTTCGCAGGAAATGCTGGCCCAGCTGAAAGTTGGCCAGACCCGCGACCAGGTCAAGTTTATTCTCGGCACCCCGCTGCTGACCGACGCTTTTCACGCCGAGCGCTGGGATTACCCGTTTTATCTGGCGCGCGGTAACGGTGAACTGACCAAGGCCCGCGTCACCGTCTATTTCAAGGACGACAAGGTCGAGCGCTT
The DNA here is from genome assembly GCA_028291845.1 of Massilia sp. Classification (GTDB taxonomy): domain Bacteria; phylum Pseudomonadota; class Gammaproteobacteria; order Burkholderiales; family Burkholderiaceae_D; genus JAFCUW01. The sequence continues at coordinate 5,329 of JAQGNM010000415.1, forward strand.
CGACGGCGGCAATCTGCCGACCGAAAAAGAATACATCGCCCGTATCGCCGGCCCGGCCAAGGTGGCCGCCAAGGAAGCGCCGAAGAAGGAAGACGCCGGTTCCGCCAGTATCCAGATCAAGAAATAATCAACAATTAATCATATGAGCGCATTGAATATCGCCGTCGCCGGCGCCAGCGGCAGAATGGGCATGATGCTGATCGAGGCCATCGGCCAGTCGCCCGACACCGTCCTCTCCGGCGCGCTCGACATCGGCGCCGACCTCGCCGCGCAATTGTCCGGCGCGCGCGTGCTGATCGATTTTACGCGTCCGGAAGGCACCTTGAATCACCTGGCATATTGCGCCGAGCACGGCATCGCCATGGTGATCGGCACCACCGGCTTTGATGACGCCGGCAAGGCCGCGATTCGCGCCGCCGCGGAAAAAACCGCCATCGTGTTCGCGCCGAACATGAGCGTGGGCGTGAATGTCACCTTGAAACTGCTGGAAATGGCCGCCAAAAGTTTTAATGAAGGCTACGACATCGAAATTATCGAAGCGCACCACCGCCACAAGGTCGACGCGCCGTCCGGCACCGCCCTTCAAATGGGGGAGGTCATCGCCGACGCCCTCGGGCGCGACCTGAAAACCTGCGCCGTGTACGGGCGCGAAGGCGTCACCGGCGCGCGCGACCCGTCAACCATCGGCTTTGCCACCATCCGCGGCGGCGATATCGTGGGCGACCACACGGTGCTATTTGCCGGCGACGGCGAGCGTATCGAGATCAGCCACAAGTCGAGCAGCCGGGTCACCTACGCCCACGGCGCCCTGCGCGCGGCGCGCTTCCTGGCGGATAAGCAAAGCGGCTTGTACGACATGCAGGACGTGCTGAACCTGAAGGTTTTGTAAGATGGCCACCGCTGAACTGAACGGCGCCGCCATCGACAGCGAAGCGGCCTTCCACGCCGCTTGCAAAGCGGCATTCGGTTTTCCCGACAGCTACAGCAACACCATCGACGGCTGGGTCGATTGCCTCAGTTACTTGCGCGATGCCGATGGCATGAGCAAGTTTCACTTGAAGCCGAACGAAGTGCTGGAAATCGTCATCAAGGATGCCGCCGCCTTGCAAGCGAAGTTGCCGGACTTGCTCGAAGAGATCACGTTTTGTGTCGCCGGCATCAACGACAGATATGACGACTACGGCGAAAAGCCGGCATTGAACCTGATCCTCAAGTAGGCCGTCCCGCCATGGGGCTGCAAGCCAGTATAATGTTCGGTTCAAACCAACTTTCCTGGCACGCCGCTCATCATGCAAGATAAATATAGTCCCGCCGACGTCGAACAAGCCGCCCAATCCCACTGGAAAGCGATCGACGCTTACCGGGCCGTCGAAAACGATCCGCGTTTCCCCAAAGGCAAGTATTACGCTTGCTCGATGCTGCCTTATCCTTCCGGCAAGCTGCACATGGGGCACGTGCGCAACTATACGATCAACGACGTGATGTACC
>JAQGNM010000440.1 GCA_028291845.1 Massilia sp.
AACCGCGCCGAAGCCCTGAAAATCATGGCGAAGGTGGTCAGCATGAAGCCGGAGGAATACCAGGTCTTCCTGCCGGGCACGAGCTTATTCAATGCCGCCGACAACCTGGCGGCCTTCGATCCAGCGAACCCGAAATCGCTGGTCGCGGTGGGACCGGTCATCCATCAATTCCTGACTGCTAACAAGCTCGTCGATGGTCCCGTCGATTTCGCCGGCGGCATCGACAAATCGCTGTTCCTCGACGCCCAGAAGAAATAAGAGGTTTCCCCATGTCGGACCTGAATGACCGTGGTGGCGCCGCGCCCGGGCGCGTACGCAACCTGCGCTCGCCCTGGGCGGTGGGCGGCGAACTGCCGAAAACCACGCTCAGCGTGCTGGCGGCGACCGGCTTCCTGCTGCCCTTGCTGGCATGGATGGTCATCTCCACCGGCGGCTTGGTCGATGCCGTGTTCCTGCCAACCCCGCCGCAGGTGCTGAAAAGCGTGCAGGCCTGGGCGTCAGAGGGCGACTTGTTCAGCGATATCGGCATCAGCATCGGCCGCGTGTACGGCGGCTTTGCGCTGGCGGTCCTGGTCGCCCTGCCGCTGGGGATTGCGCTCGGCGCCGTGACACCGGTGCGGGCGCTGCTCGAACCGCTGATCGACTTCAGCCGTTACCTGCCGGCGGTCGCCTTCATCCCCCTCATCATGCTGTGGGTCGGCATCGAAGAAAGCGCCAAGGTCGCGGTGATCTTTGTCGGCACCGTGTGCCAGATGGTGCTGCTGGTGGCCGGCGACATCGCGCGCGTGCCGGACGCGTCGATCGAAGCTGCCAGGACGATGGGTGCAAGCAATCAGGAAGTGATCCAGCACGTGCTCATTCCGGCCGCCTGGCCGGCCATGTTCGACACCCTGCGCGCGATGATGGGGCTGTCGTGGACGTACCTGGTGGTGGCCGAACTGGTCGCCGCCAGTTCCGGCCTCGGGTTTTCGATCCTCAAGGCGCAGCGCTTTCTCCAGACCGACAGGATTTTCGCCGGAATTCTGTTGATCGGCCTGGTGGGCCTGGTGACGGACCAGGCCTTCCGCTGGCTGCACCGGCGGGCGTTCTCGTGGTTTTACCTGCGGGGCTGAAGATGACCAATAAAATTAGTATCCGCAACCTGGATAAATATTACGGCACCGGTGCGCGACGCACCCATGCCTTGCAAAACATCGACCTCGACATTGCCGCCGGCGAATTCGTCACCCTGGTCGGCGCGTCCGGCTGCGGCAAGTCGACCCTGCTGCGCATCCTCGGCGGCCTGGTGGAATATTCGACCGGCAGCATCGAGCGCAACGGCCGGCCGGTCGATGGCCCCGGCCCCGACCGCGCCATGGTGTTCCAGGGCTACAGCCTGTATCCGTGGCTGACGGTGCGCGAAAACGTGCGTTTTTGCCGCAAGCTGCACTTCCATCGAGACAACACGACTTCGTCCGACGTCGAAGCAGCTTCGGGCCGCTCCGATGCGCTGATTGCGCTGATGGGGCTGTCGCACGTGGTCGATGCCTACCCGCCCGAACTGTCCGGCGGCATGCAGCAGCGCGTCGCCATCGCCCGCGCCCTGATGGTCAAGCCCGACGTGCTGCTGATGGACGAGCCGTTCGGCGCCCTCGACGCGCAGACACGCGAGGTGATGCACGACCTGATGCGCTACCTGTACTTGCTCGAGAAAACCACCGTGGTGTTCGTCACCCACGACGTCGAAGAAGCGATTTACCTCGGCCAGCGCGTCGTCGTGATGGCGCCGCGGCCGGGACGCATCGATTCGATCATCGATATTCCCTTCGGCACCGAGCGTCACCAGGACCTCAAGCTGAGCGCCGAATTTACCAACCTGAAACGCCAAATCCTCGATCGCATCCGCGAGACCTCCGGCATGAAAACCGATCTCGATCAATTGAAAAAACTGAGCAGCAAGGCACACGCCACGGGAGACCTGTCATGACCAACTTCGATTTTAAAACCTGCGCACCCGACCTCGACCCGGCGCTGGTGCTGTGGACTGAAACCGTGCCGGGCGGCGGGCATTTTTCGTACCGGCTGCGGCGCGGCACCAGCCTGCGTTTCATCGACCTCGAGGGCGGCGCCAATGTCTCGCTGATGATGTACCGGGCCGACGAGCGCCTCGAGCGGCTGACCATGAACGATACGCTCAAGGCCCAGCACACCGCCCATCTGACGAGCGGCCACGTGCTCTATTCGGACATGGGCCGGGTGCTCGCCTCGATCAGCCGCGACACCGTCGGCTGGCATGATCCGCTGTGCGGGGTGTCCGACGCCGCCGGGGTACTGGCGAAATACGGCGTCGGGCGCTACCAGGAACAGCGCAACGACATGCACCGCAACGGCAAGGACAGCCTGCTGATCGAACTGGGCAAGTGGGGGCTGGGTTTGCGCGACCTGGTGCCAAGTTTGAACCTGTTTTCCAAGGTGACGGTAGACGGCGACGGACGCCTCGCGTTCGCACCCGATCATTCGGCCAGGCACAGTGTCGTCGAGTTGCGCTTCGAGATGGACACGCTGCTGGCGTTTTCGACCGCGCCGCATCCCCTCGATCCGGCGCCGGCCTATGCGCCAAAGCGCGTGGCGATCGTCGCATGGGATTCCGGCACCGCCGGTCCGGACGACGCCTGCCGCCATTCCTGCCCGCAGAACCAGCGCGGCTTCGCCAACACCGAACTTGTCTACCGCTAGGAAAGACCATGAGCAAATTACTTCAAAGCGAACTCGATCCGGCAGCCGCCGTCTTCGACCATGTTCACGCAGCCGGCGAGCCCTGGACCCATACCCTCAAGCGCGGCCAGGTGTTGCGCATCATCGACCTCGAAGGCAACCAGGCGGTCGACACGATTTTTTACAACGCCAACGACACGGCCGAAAGCTACAGCGTCACCGACACCTTGCAACGCCAGGGCAGCGTCTATCTGGGCACCGGGTCGGTGCTGTACTCCAATCTCGGCCAGCCGATGGTGAGCGTGGTCGCCGATACCTGCGGCCGCCACGATACCCTGGGCGGCGCCTGCTCGTCGGAAAGCAATATCGTGCGCTACGCGCCGGACAAGAAATTCATGCACAGCTGTCGCGACAACTTCCTGATCGCGCTGGCGCGGGCCGACCAGGGCATGGGCAAGCGAGATTTGGCCGCCAACATCAATTTCTTCATGAATGTGCCGGTCACGCCTGACGGCGGCCTGAGCTTCGAGGACGGCTTGTCGGCGCCCGGCAAGTACGTCGAACTGCGCGCCGAGATGGACCTGCTGGTGCTGGTGTCGAATTGCCCGCAATTGAACAATCCCTGCAATGCCTACAACCCGACGCCGGTGCGCTTCGTGGTCTGGGATCCGAAAGGCTGAATCACCATGTTCACAAAAATACTGATCGCCAACCGTGGTGAAATCGCCTGCCGCGTCATCCGTACCGCCCGCGCAATGGGCATCGCGACCGTCGCCATCTATTCCGAAGCGGACGTCGAATCGCTGCACGTGCGGCTGGCCGACGAAGCCATTTGCGTCGGCCCTGCCGCCGCGGCCGACAGCTACCTGAATGCCGATGCGGTGTTAAAAGCCGCGCTTGCCAGCGGCGCGCAGGCGGTCCACCCGGGCTACGGCTTCATGAGCGAGAACGCCGGGTTTGCCGAAGCCTGCGCCGCCGCAGGCGTCACTTTCATCGGGCCGACGCCGGCGCAGATGCGCGAGTTCGGCCTCAAGCACACCGCCAGAGCCCTGGCGCAGCAAGCCGACGTGCCGCTGCTGCCGGGCACCGGCCTGCTGCCCGACCTCGACTTC
>JAQGNM010000446.1 GCA_028291845.1 Massilia sp.
CGCCGTGGCGGCCTTCATCAGCAACAAGAACGAAGGCCAGTACATTCCTGGCTCGGCCGGTTCGCCGGGCGGCTTTACCAAGAACCCGGGTGAAAATACCCGTGGGTACCAGATTGGGGTGCGTCACCGGTTTTAATTAAACACTCAAAAGTACAACCCTACTTTTGAGTGGCTTGAAGTGACAGCTGCGCTGTCGGGAAAACCGGCTTACAGGCGCAAAGATGAATGGCGAAAAATCACTGGCGGAGCCAGATGATTTTTCGGGGTAAGGGCACGAAAGTGCTACTGCGGAAGCCGCCCTCGGGCGGCTTTTTTTATGGTGGTGGGCGGCGTGGGTCGGGTAAAATTGTGGACGAACATTTTATCCATTCAAGAATTCCAATGACCGATATCGACCCCGCCGCGCTTGCCCAGTATCTGGTCGACCATCCGCAATTTTTCCAGGAACAGGCTGGCCTGCTGGGAAAAGTCAAACTGTCGAGCCCGTTGACTGGTAAAACCGTCTCGCTGCAAGAACGCCAGATGGAAGTGATGCGCGACAAGTACAAGGCGCTCGAGCTGCAGATGGCTGAACTGATCCGGCTGGCGCAGGAAAACGCGGCGATCGCCAACAAGTTTCACGGCTGGACCCAGGCCTTATTGAAAGCCCAGCATGGCGCCGACATGCCGCGCGCCCTGATCGACGGGCTGTGCAGCCAATTTTCGGTGCCGCAAGCCACCCTGCGCCTGTGGGATCTGGCGCCCGGCCACGGCGCAGAGTGGTATGCCCAGGATATTTCCGCCGACGCCCGCATGTTCGCCAACAGTTTATTGGCGCCGTATTGCGGCAGCAATCACGATTTCGAGGCGGTGCGCTGGCTCGACGACGCCGCCAGCGTCGCTTCCACCGTCATCCTGCCCCTGCGCAGCGGCGGCAGCGCCTTCGGCCTGTTGATCCTCGGCTCGCCCGACCCGCAGCGCTTCAGGGCCGACATGGCCACCGATTTCCTGGTCCACATCGGCGAAACCGCCAGCGCGGCGCTCGCCGCCCTGCGCGCCTAACTGATGGATGCGCCGGCGCCCTTGCCTGCCGCACTGGCGGCGCCGCTCGATGCCTACCTGAACCAGCTGGCCACCCAGCGCAAGATGTCGCCGCTGACGGTGGCCGCTTACGGCCGCGATTTGCGCGAGCTGGCGCAGCTGTCCGGCAATGCCGACTGGGTCGGCATCAGCCATAACGACATCCGCCGCTTCACCGCGAAACTGCACGGCGGCGGCCTGGGGCCGCGTTCGATCGCCCGCAAGCTGTCGAGCTGGCGCGGCTTTTATGGCTGGCTGTCGGGAGAAATGCCGCTGGCAGCCAACCCGGTCGACGGTGTACGCGCGCCCAAGGCGCCGAAAACCTTGCCGAAGGCCTTGTCGGTCGACGCCGCCGTCCAGCTGGTGGGCAGTATCGCGCCGCAACGCGAAGCCGAGCCGGATGAGTTATGTAACCGCGCCATGTTCGAGCTGCTGTATTCGAGCGGCTTGCGGGTGTCGGAACTGGCCGGGCTCGATCTGGTCTATCAATCGGGGGCGGCGTCCCCGCTTGGCTGGCTCGACCGTGACGCCGGCGAAGTGGTGGTTACCGGCAAGGGCAACAAGAGGCGCCGGGTGCCGGTGGGCAGCCACGCCATGGCCGCCATCGACGCCTGGCTGGCGGTGCGCCCGCCGGCGCGCGACGGCGGCAATGCGCTGTTCCTGTCGAGCCGCGCCACCCGGGTGTCGCCGCGGCTGATTCAATTGCGCCTGGCCCGCCACGGCGCCGCCAGCGGCACCGCCGTCAAGGTCCACCCGCACGTGCTGCGCCACTCGTTTGCCTCGCACGTGCTGCAATCGTCGGGCGACTTGCGGGCCGTGCAGGAAATGCTGGGGCACGCCAGCATCGCCTCCACCCAGGTCTACACGGCGCTCGACTTCCAGCATTTATCGGCCGTCTACGACCAGGCCCACCCCCGCGCCAAGCCAAAGTGAGCCGCTGATCCGTTTGAGCGGGATCAAGCGGAACCAGGCTATCCGGATGCATTTTAAGAAATACGGCATAATCGCTCGATTCTTTTTAGGCTAAACCATGGCATTGATTCCAAGCACCATCCTGACCGGCTTTCTGGGCGCCGGCAAGACCACCCTGCTCAACCGTATCCTGCAAGAGGATCACGGCATGCGCATCGCCGTCATCGAAAACGAGTTCGGTGAGGAAAACATCGACAACGAGATCCTGGTCGAGCGCAGCACCGAGCATATCGTCGAGATGAACAACGGCTGCATCTGCTGCACGGTGCGCGGCGACTTGATCGAGGCGCTGTCGAATCTTGCCAGGAAGCGCGATCTGGGCGAAATCATGTTCGACCGCATCGTCATTGAAACCACCGGCCTGGCCAATCCGGGCCCGGTGGCGCAAACCTTTTTTGTCGACGAGGAAGTCGGCGTGCATTATCTGCTCGACGCCGTGGTCACCGTGGTCGACGCTCGCCACGCCATGGCGCAACTCGACGCGCACGAGGAAGCGCAGCGCCAGGTCGGATTTGCCGACAAGATCCTGATTTCAAAAACCGATCTGGTCGACGAGGCGCAACTGGCCGCGCTCACCGCGCGTCTCAAACGGATCAACCCGCGTGCGCCGATCGGCAGGTCCGATTTCGGCAAAGCGCCGCTGGCGGACGTACTCGACCTGCACGGCTTCAACTTGAACGACAAGCTGGAGATCGATCCCGATTTCCTCGCCACCGAGCAAGACCACGTGCACGGGCCCGACTGCGGGCAAGATCACGATCATCACGATCACCATGACCACCATCACGGCCACCACAGCGACGACATCGCCGCCTTTGTCTTCAAAAGCCAGCGCGCCTTCAATCCCGAGCGCCTCGACAATTTTATCAATGGCATGGTCAATGTGTTCGGCCCGCGCATGCTGCGCTACAAGGGCGTGCTGCTGATGGACGGCGCCGACCGCAAGGTGGTTTTTCAGGGCGTGCACCAGATCATGGGCAGCGATATGGGCGCCAAGTGGGCCGACGGCGAAGAACGTGGCAGCAAAATGGTTTTTATTGGCAAAGATTTACCAAAAGATGTGTTTATCCGAGGCCTTGAGCAATGTTTGGTATAAACTATCCCGGCTTTACGGCGCGGCGCGACCAGCAACGCGTATGTCGAACCGGCCAGCTTCGGTGCTTGCACCTGTTGGCCAGCGCGGCTGCCTCGGCGCCTCCGGAATTACCGGACGGTGCAGCCGGGTTAGCTGATAAATGAAACCTCTGTCGTATCGAAGGTAAGCGAAGTCATGACTAAAACAACGAAAACCAATTCCGCCGCGACCGCAGAAGCGCCTCTCCTGACCGAGGAACAAATCCGGGCAATGAGTGAGAAGGACTACATGAACGCGGCGCAAATGGCCTTTTTCAAGGCCAGGCTGCAGCAGCTCGAGAAAGACCTGCTGAAAAACGCCGGCGAAACCACCGAGCATTTGCGCGAAACCGTGCTGGTGCCCGACCCGGCCGACCGCGCCACCATCGAGGAAGAGCATGCGCTCGAACTGCGCACGCGCGACCGCGAGCGCAAGCTGCTGAAAAAAGTACAGCAATCAATCGCCGCCATCGATGCGGGCGATTACGGTTGGTGCGAAGAAACGGGAGAGCCGATCGGCATCCCGCGCCTGATCGCCCGGCCGACCGCCACCCTGTCGCTGGAAGCGCAGCAGCGCCGCGAACTGAAGCAAAAGCTGTACGGCGACTGAGTCCAACCGATGGATTTGCCGTAAAAAAAAGCATGCGTTCTCGCATGCTTTTTTTTTGCGACGCAAATCGTTCCACCGCGGCAGCACGTCGCGGCTTGGGCAAATCTTGCTGTTGGGATACACTACGCAGCCACGTCCGCCCTTTTGATGCGGCGCACGTGTGCGCGCTCCGGTGCCGGCGCGCGCATGATAACGTCATGGTTGGGCAGTTAACAACGCCTGCCGACAAAGGCCTTGAAACGCTACCGGGATGGGAATGGGACTGTTCGACTTTCTCAAGAAAAAAGAACCAGGGCGCGACAGCGCCGGTCCCCCCACGCGCCTGCGCATGGGTGAGCCGTCCCGGCTCGACACGGAAGCCGAGCGTGCGCGCCAGCGAGAAATTGCGCGCGCCACCACGGCCAAGATCGACGCCATCGAGTCGGCCATGGCGCACGATATTTTCAATGAACCCGAACCGGCCTGGGGCGCCGGGGTGCGCCGCCCGGCCCGCACCAGCGCCCAGATCGCGCGCGACGCCACCACGGCCGCCGGCGCCGACACCTTGCCGATGGCGGAACTGGCCACCACCGAGCTGCTGGCGGACAACCCGCCGGCCGCCGGCCCGATCGACCAAGCCGACAGTGCGCCGGTGGTCGATGAAATCGCCATCATGTTCGCCAACAACGAGATCGACATCGCCCGGCACATGCTGCAAGAGAGCCTGGCCGGGATCGGCAGCAGTGACCGTACAGTCTGGTGGATGCTGTTCGATCTGTACCAGGTCAGCGCGCGCCAGGACGCCTTCGAGGACTTGTCGATCGATTACGCCAGCCGCTTCGAAACCTCGCCGCCGGCCTGGACGCCACTGGCGCCAGGCAGCGCCGCCGGCAGCAAGCCGTACGCGGGCGTGACCCCGACCGAGGCCTTCGGCCCGCTGCTCGACGACAGCATCGCCCCGCAGTTGCAGCGTTTATTGGAACTGGCGCCGGGCGGCGCCGCCAGCCGCCTCGAATTCGGCCGCATCCAGGCGGTCACCGCCGAGGGCTGCGCGCGCCTGCTGCAGGCGCTCATCGTGCTGCGCGGCGGCGGGCGCGAATTGATCGTCGCCGGCGCCGCCGAGCTGGCCGATATTGTGCGCGCCACCCTGGTCATTGGCGGGCGCGATGCCCCCGAAGCGCCCTGGCTGCTGTTGCTGGAACTGCTGCAGCTGATGAACCGCGAAAAGCAATTCGAGGAGGCGGCGATGGATTATTGCGTCACCTACGAACTGTCGCCGCCGCAGTTCGAGGCGCCAGCCAATGTCGCCACCGCCGCCGCCGCGCGGGCGCCCTCGCGCTCGGACCGTTTCATGCTGCCGGCGCTGATCGACGGCAACGCCGGCGCCCTGTTCGACGCCATCGACGCCTACGCCGCCAATACGGACCTGGTGGTGCTGGACGGCTCGCGCCTGGGCCGGGTCGAATATGCCGCCGCCACCGCCCTGCATCAGCGCTTGCGCGCGCTGGCCAGCCACGAGAAAATCATCGAATTGCGCGACATCAATCACCTGGTGTCTGCCCTGTTCAAGCTGCTCGGCTTTGTCGATGTCGCCAAGCTGTATCCCCATAAATATTGATTGGCCCCCACGTACATACACTTCCCACCTGCTGCAGCTTGATATTTGTTTGATCGCCCCCAGTTTCCTTGAAGTTAGAACTGAAGTTTGAACTTAAAAGGCAGAACATGGAACAATTTCACGGCACCACGATCTTGTGCGTGCGGCGGGGCCGCCAGGTGGCGCTCGGCGGCGACGGCCAGGTCACTCTCGGCAATATCGTCATGAAGGGCACGGCCCGCAAGGTGCGTAAGTTGTATCAAGGCAAGGTGCTGTGCGGCTTTGCCGGCGGCACCGCCGACGCCTTTACCCTGCTCGACCGTTTCGAAGGCAAACTGGAAAAGCACCAGGGCAACCTGCTGCGCGCCTCGGTCGAACTGGCCAAGGACTGGCGCACCGACCGCGTGCTGCGCCGCCTCGAGGCGATGCTGCTGGTGGCGGACGCCGACTCGACCCTGGTGATCACCGGCAACGGCGACGTGCTCGAACCGGAAGACGGCGTCGGCGCCATCGGCTCCGGCGGCATCTACGCCCAGTCCGCCGCCAAGGCGCTGCAAGAGAACACGGAACTGTCGCCGGCCGAGGTGGTGAAAAAATCGCTGACCATCGCCGGCCAACTGTGCATCTATACCAATCTGAACCACATCATCGAAACTCTCGACTGAGCGCCATGAATCTGACTCCCCTGGAAATCGTGTCCGAACTGGACAAGCACGTGGTCGGCCAAAGCAAGGCCAAGCGCGCCGTCGCCATCGCCTTGCGCAACCGCTGGCGCCGTCAGCAGGTGGCCGAGCCCCTGCGCCATGAAATCACCCCGAAAAACATCCTGATGATCGGCCCCACCGGGGTCGGCAAGACGGAAATCGCGCGCCGCCTGGCGAGGTTGGCGGACGCCCCTTTCATTAAAATCGAGGCGACCAAGTTCACCGAGGTGGGCTATGTCGGCCGCGACGTCGACACCATCATCCGCGACCTGATCGACATCGGCATCAAGCAAACCCGCGCCAGCGAAGCGGCCAAGGTGCGCCAGCGCGCCGAAGAAGCCGCGGAAGAGCGCATCCTCGACATCCTGGTGCCGCCGGCGCGCGACTTCGGGTTCAACGTCAGCCCGGCCGCCAGCGAGACCAAGGAAGGCGACGGCACCCGCCAGACCTTCCGCAAGCGCTTGCGCGAAGGCTCGCTCGACGACCGCGAAGTCGAAATCGAGGTGGCCGACGCCGGCCCGCAAATGGAAATCATGGCGCCGCCCGGCATGGAAGAGATTACGGAACAGATCAATGGCATGTTCTCCGGCATGTCGGGCGCCCGCAAAAAGGCCAAAAAACTCAAGATCAAGGACGCCATCAAGCTCCTGGTCGATGAGGAAGCCGGCAAGCTGATCAACGAAGACGAGATGAAGCAAAAGGCGATTGCGAACGTCGAGCAAAACGGCATCGTCTTCCTCGACGAGATCGACAAGATCGCCTCGCGCTCCGAACACGGCGGCGCCGAGGTGTCGCGCGCCGGCGTACAGCGCGACTTGTTGCCGCTGGTCGAAGGCACCACCGTCAACACCAAGTACGGCATGATCAAGACCGACCACATCCTGTTCATCGCCTCGGGCGCGTTCCACCTGGCCAAGCCTTCGGACCTGATCCCCGAGTTGCAAGGGCGCTTTCCGATCCGCGTCGAACTCGAATCGCTGTCGATCGCTGATTTCGAGCGCATTCTGACCAGCACCGACGCCTGTCTGACCACCCAGTACGAAGCCCTGCTGGCCACCGAGAACGTCCAGGTCGCGTTCAGCCCGGAGGGCATCACCCGCCTGGCAGAAATCGCTTTTGCCGTCAACGAGCGCACCGAAAACATCGGTGCCCGCCGTTTATATACGGTGATGGAAAAGCTGCTCGAGGAAGTGTCGTTCACGGCCAGCGAATCGGGCGGACAGGTCGTCACCATCGATGCGGCTTACGTCAACGAGCGGCTCGACGCGCTGGCGGAAAACGAAGACCTTTCCAGGTACGTGCTGTAAGGAGAGTAGTCAACATGGCGAACAAGGCGCTGGCGACACGGCAAAAAATGCGGCTCACCGTGGAGCCGTCGCAACAGTTCGGCAAACCGAGAAATCCGGTGGCGGTGGCCGCCAAGCTGCGTGCCGCCGGGCCGCACAAGAAAGGCGGCACCGCCGTGCGTCAGGCGGAAAAGCGGGCGCTGGCCAAGGCCAAGCTGGTCGCCGAGGATTAAAACAAGGTTTTGCAGTAACGATAGAAATAACAAAGCCGGCTTGCGCCGGCTTTGTTATTTGCGCACCCAACCCGCGTTGGCCGGCGGGCAGGTCACTTCCCGCGCCTTGCTGCTGTCGTGCAAAATGCCCGGCACATAATTGTGCGTGCTGCTGGTGATGCAATAGCTCTTGTTGCCATACGTTACGCGCTCGATGACCACGCCATCGGGCGAGCGGTACTGGTCGATCATGCGAGTATTGGAGCGGTCGATGTAAGCGGCATCGGCCGCCTTGTCGAAGCGCTCGAGGGGCGTCTCGGCGCCGCCGCCGAAGTCGGGATTCTTCTTCGCCGGCTGCGGCAGATCAGCGCGAATTTCCTTATCCACTTCGACCGCCTCGCGCTTGGCCTTCTCGAGATCGGACACGCCCTTCGCAGTAGGCGCCGGCTGCGCCGCCTGACGCGCCTGAGCCGGAACAATGAGAACAGCCGCAGCCGCGCAAAGCAAACAAGATGCAATTTTTTTCATGATGATTTGATCATAGCAGATTGACAGCAACTTGCAGCGGCACGCAAAGCGCAAGTAACCGCCGCAATCCAAACAATCCGCCCCCGAGGCGAAGCACGATCTGAATCGGGGTTGCGTCCATAAAAAAACCTCGGCTCCGCCGAGGTTTTTTATCTGACCAACCCAAACAAAAGTAGGGGTTCACTTTTGTTTGATTGTTCCCAAACAAAAGTAGGTTTTTACTTTTGTTTGATATATTTTTGGCGCCTCCCGGGCGCCCATGCGAAGCAGTGTCGCCGTTTCCCGCATCGGCAACCATCGTCTTGTGCAAAGCATCGCGAAGTGCAACTAACGGTGGCGCATTACGCTACTTCACCTCATCCTCTAGGTCGGCAGCGAGATCTTGCCCATGGTGACCGACGGCACGCCCAGGCGCTGGCCGAAATCGGAGCGCCCGCCCGCCACCGTTTCATTGGCCAGCACGGCGAACAGCACCGCTTCCTTTGCGTCGCCGAGGATGCCGAGCGTATCGGTCGAGGCGAAGCGGCAGGGCAGCAATTCCTGCAACATCGCCACCAGCAGCGGATTGTGCATGCCGCCCCCGGACATGTAGATGTCGAACTGCGCGGGCGACAAGCCGGCATCGGCGGTGGCCGCCGATACCGCCGTGGCGATGGTCTCGGCGGAAAAGCGGGTCAAGGTGGCCAGCACGTCTTCCGGCGGCAAGGCCGTGGTGTCGCTGGCGAACTGGGCTTCGAGCAAGTAGTCGACGTTGAACAGGTCCGGCCCGGTGGTCTTTGGAAACGGACCGCTGAAATACGGGTGCGCTTGCAAGGCCGACAACAAGCCGGCGTCGACACTGCCGCGGGTGGCGATGGCGGCATC